>JBGTHH010001066.1:0-5449 GCA_041746275.1 Pirellulaceae bacterium
GGCGTTGCCGTAGTCGCCCGACCAGCCATGTCGCTTGGCCTCTTCGACCAGCACGTGCAACAACTCCTCGCGACCCAAGTACTGGTCGCTATCCCAGTAAGTGTCACGGATCGTCGCCGAGATCCGCTTCACCTCCGGCCGATTCTCCTTCGAAGGACTCGTGACATAGGGCAAGCGACGGTTGCGGAGCAAGCTGGTCAACCGATACCAGCCTCGCAAGATCGGCTGCAGAGCGTACAGGTAGGCCACGAGCGGTCGAGTCCACCAGGGTGCCGACCGGGGCAGCGGAGCCTGGATGGCCGAGCGGATCGCCAGTACTGCCGTCGCCAGCCACATTACCGCGGACAAGCCGGCCAAGGGCCAGAACAGTGTGGCCAGCAGCAACAGGAATGCGGCGGCGAAGTGCCACTCCAACGACATGATCACGGCCCAGAGCCCGTAATGGTTGTGCCGATAGATGGTCTGGAACGGCCCCATCCCGAATTGGCCGTGATAGATGATCTGCGGTCGCAAGGGCAACCCTACCGCACCATCACCGTAGATGATGCCCTTCCAATTACTGCGGCCAAACGTCCCGCATCGCTGCGGGTGCTTGAAGTGGACCATCGCCTCGCTGCGGCCGTAGCCTTTCTGCTGCTTGCTATAGGCGCTGACGGTCGCTCGGCGATGGTGCCAGACCATCGCGCCCGGTGCATAGCCGATCGACAAGCCGGCGTCCACCAACCGCCAACAGATGTCGACGTCGTCGCCTGCCTGACGGAACTGCGCATCGAAGCCGCCTAGCCCCAACAGTGTCTCTCGGCGAAAGGCCATGTTACAGCCCGGCACATGCTCGGCGTGCCTATCGTCCAGCATCACGTGACTGGGATTACCCGGACTGGCACCGATGCACTTGGCGATCCAGCCGTCGGACGCGGGGGTGATATTTGGACCGCCGATCGCTTCCACTCGCTGGTCTTGCATCGCGCGGACGAGGTAACGCAGCCAATGCTCGTCAACCACGCAATCATCATCGGTGTAGGCGACAATCTCGCCAGTCGCCAACTCGGCACCGACGTTACGCGCGACGCTCAGACCTCGATTTACCTGGTGGTGGTAGATGACCTGAGGAAAATCCGCGGCAATCTCTGGCGTTGTGTCCGTCGAGCCGTCGTCCACCAAGATCACTTCGTAGTCCGGGTAATCCACGTCCATCAGTGCCGCCAGGCACTCGTGCAATGTCGCGGCACCGTTATAGGAGCAAACGACCACCGAAACCTTCGGAGAATCCTCTTCTTCCGCGCATGTGTTCGACTTCCACACCGCCTGGAGAGCGCCCGCCGCAACTTTCGGCGAGCGATCGCGGCGCGTGACACCGAAGGCCCAATCTTCGATCTGGTGCCCGCCGGTAAACCAGTCGTCGGTGTAAGCAAACACATAGGACCCTGCCAATCCGTGGCGATCGACTTGCCACAGATGCCTACTCAACATCTGCGCCTGCTCGACATCGCCTTCTCGGACCGAGTCGATCCCATATTCACCTAACAGCAGCGGCTTGTTGCCCGCGATGTGCTGTAGTCGGTCAAGGTACAGGCCCAATTTATGCTCGTCGTGGACATAGACATTGAAACAGTAGAAGTCGCATGCCGAGGGCGTCAGAAATTCGGTGGTGGGAAAGTTGACGTACGTGACCAAACATTCCGGGGCTTCGACTTTGACGATGTGGATCAACTGGTCGATGAACTGCTCGACACGCCGGTGCCCATAAAAGCGGATGATGTCGACGGGAATCTCGTTCGCCACGCTGATGGCAAATAGCGCGGGATGGTCACCCAGCGTGCGAGCCGTCTCGCGGACCCGCTGCACGGCCCGCTGCTGGGCATCCCAGTCTTCGAAGAAGCAGCGATGCTTTTCCCAGGGCACATCGACGAAGACACGCAGGTCGTGCTCGAGCGCCATGTCGAGCAACCACTTGGGCGGCGGGAAGTAGACACGAAAGCTGTTGGCTCCCAGCTCTCGCATGTGCGCAAAGTCTCGGCAGACCTGGGATCGTTCCGGAAGGTACTCGCCGTCATTGTTCGGGGCGAACGGGCCGTAACTAAATCCTCTGACGAACCAGCGCTGGCCAGAAAGCTGCAAGAACTTTCCACAGGTGATAACTCGTTCCATGGCGATCAGAGATACACTCGGGTGGGGCATCGTCTAATGGGAGTTTCCCGTCGGCGTCGGTGTCAGTCCGCCACTTCCTGACAAAACCAAAGTTGCACGGGGGTGATCGTTACGATGCAAGTGCGTGTCATCTTGCCCACCCGCTTGGGTTCTGTCAAGGACTAATAATGGCCACGCCAAAAAATCATGATCACGGCCGATGGGGGTACGCGGAATTGTTGACAAGGCGGCCTTCTCGCAGCCAGTTCCGCAAAATGAGATGAAAGTCAGAACCCTTTTCGGACAGGCTCGAACTTGCGTTCGCGTGGGACCAGTTGCAATGCCGGGCCCCGATAGAACAGCGAGAGATCGTCGACAGTCCAATACTCGTGCCCGATCTCGGGGTGCGGATCGACGATCTCCACGCGGTCACGGTACGAGCTGCCCATGAGAATCACCGAATGCCGGAGCCCTGGTCGCCATCCGTATTCCCGTTCATAAGCACCATCCACCTCGACGTCCGGTGCCAGACCAACACTCAAAATCATTGGCCGGGTGGCTTCGCGCAACAACTGCCGCGCATCGCCTTGAACGACGCGGACGTCCCATGGCGTGCCTTGGGTCTTTAGCTTCAATCCCCGATACAAGCCTTGCCATGTTGTCCCATCGCGTGTGAGACACAACTCGGCCATCTCTTGTTCCGTGGCGGGAATACCCTGCATGCTCAACAAGCTCGCCGCACTGGCGGCAGAACACGTCTGGCTGTTGGTCTGCATGCAGAAGCCATCGGGCGTCCAGGCATTGGCACAGCGGGGCACCTCTCCGAATATCGGATACAGGACGGCGAACCAAGCAGTGCCGCACAAGGTGACATTCGATATTGCCTTCCTAAACCAACCACCCGGAATTCTCCGCCAAGCGAGCCCGGCCACGACACTAGCCAGTAGCGGAAACCAGTTGCCCACGACGATCAAGTTCGAGAACGGCAAGGCTTGGGCCAGCGAGACTTTTTGCCAGAGGCTTTGAGCGTAAAGGGCCGCGAGAGCGACCACCACAATCGCCGCGGTGTCGCAGACCGCGGGAGAGATCCGACTGCCGATCCAAAGCGAGATCGTCAGGCAAGCGACCGACAACGCGGCCAAGACCAACATGCCGAGATATAGATCGGACATGCACTCACCATCGCCCAAGGTCAGGAACGAAACGGCGTCACGAGTGAAACACGTTAACTTTGCGTTAAGGCCCCATGTGATTTGTGTGGAATTCTTCCCATTATCCTCGAATCGGCAAGTGTGTCGAGTTCAATAAAATCGCCAAACCGCGTCCTTTCCACACCTTGAGTCGATCTCCGTGCCTTGCTTGGACGCGGACAGGATGCCTCGAATCGATGCGGACTCGTGTCTATACTAGGCGGATGCCCACGCCGCTCGCCCCTGCCACCGACACCCCACCTTCGTCCATCACGTCAGGGGCCACATCGCCCGAACCCAGCGAGCCTCTCGCGATTGCGGATGCCGCGGCAACTCGCAATTTTGCCATCCTGGCGATCTATCAGATCGTGATGCGCACCGGGTGGATCTTCAAAACCGAGAGCATCATCATGCCGGCGGTGGTCGACTCGATCTCGGGAGCGGGGTGGATTCGCGGATTTTTGCCGCTGCTGAATCGTTTTGGTTACAGTGTGCCCCCGGTCCTGATGGCCCGACAAGTCAAGTTGATGCCGCGCAAGAAGTGGTCGGTCCTCACCACGACCACCAGCATGTCGGTGTTGTTTCTGTTGCTGACGAGCCTCTTCTCGTTGGGCTTCGTCGAGCGCCAGGTCGCTTGGTTGCCGCTGGCGTTCCTGGTGATCTACGCGCTCTTCTTCATGTGCATCGGTGTGAATCAGCTCGCGTTTACGACGCTGGAGGGGAAGCTCGTCGCGGCCAATCGACGAGGCCGTTTGTTGCTCGTATCGAACACGGTCGGAGCGACCAGCGCCGTAGTGTGTGCGTTTGTGCTGCTTTCACAGTGGCTCACCGACGATGGAGCGAGGTTCGACTTGATCTTCGCGTTTTCGGGTGTGTTATTTGGTGTCGCCGCGTTGGCCACGTTGTTCATCGTCGAACCGGCGGATGCCTTTCAACAGAAGGCCGCGGCGCATCCGGCGCATTACTTTGCCGACGCCTATCGAGTCTTGGTGAACGACCGCGACTTTCGGCTCCTGGCCATCATCGGCACCTTGTTCGGGATTTCGCTGATGCTTTTCCCACACTACCAGAACATCGGTCTGCAGGTCATGCAGCTCCCGACCCGGCAATTGATGTGGTGGGTCATTATCCAAAACGTGGGCACGGGACTGGTCAGCATCCCGGTGGGCGCGATCGCCGATCGCTTTGGAAATCGGTCGGTCTTGCGTTGCTTCTTACTCGGGATCGCGGCGGCTCCGGCCTTGACCATCGCTCTGCTGCATATGGGTGAGACGGGTATTCGCTGCTACAGCGCGGTGTTCGTCCTGGTGGGCCTGACGCCGGTTGTCCTGCGGACGTTTCAGAACTACACACTCGAATTGGCCGCACCCGAGCATCACTCGATTTATCTGAGCACACTCGGGCTATGTCTGGCAGCACCCGTCTTCCTCTCGCCGCTGGCGGGACTCTTGATTGACCTGTTGGGGTTCGAGACCGTATTCTTGACGATCGCGGCGTTGATTCTGCTAGGCTGGTCACTGACTTTTCGCCTACATGAACCGCGCTGGACCGCACCGCTGCCGCCTGTCGAAGACTTGATTTAGATCCACTATCGCGAGATCGCTGGAGCACGTCGCATGAGCACGTTTCGACTTCTGTGTGCCGAACTTTGGCACCGCAAGATGAATGTCTGCCTGAGCCTGGTGGCGTTGGTCGCCGCGGCCACGTTATTCGTCGCCAGCCCCACATTGTTACGCGGTTACCAACAGGAGTCGACGCAACGCTTGCAAGCCATGCAACGTGAGACGGAAGCCGAACTGATGGCGATGCAGACGAAAGCGAACAGCGACCTCGCCGAACTCGACAAACGTACCAAGCAGATCATGCGTGACTTGGGCTTCAACCTGCGGATCGTGCATCGCAATACCGATCTCGGCGAGTTGTATGCGAACTTTGTGTCGTTCGACATGCCAGAGGAGTATGTGCGAATGCTGGCCGACAGCCCCGAGATCACCAAGGTCGCTCATCTGGTCGCGTCGTTGAAGCAAATGGTCGAGTGGGAAGGTAAACCTCGATTGCTTGTGGGCATCGCTCCCGAAGCCACCCAGTCCCATGTCGAAAAGAAGGCCCCGATGGGTTTGCAGGTGAAACCG
>JBGTHH010001067.1:0-5692 GCA_041746275.1 Pirellulaceae bacterium
GGTGTTATGTGAAGACGCGGATCGTCTGAGCGACTTCATTCTCTCGCGTCCCGGCTGCGCCTTCTACCGTCCCTCGACGGCTCAACGAGCTAGCGAACCAAACGCCATCGCCCTATAAAACAATTGTCCGAATGCACCCGCGTTGAACCGTTGAACGGGAGTGCTAGTTTGAGTCGCTTACGGTGACGAGGTGACTTCGATCTCATTGAGAACTTGTGTGACTCCAGCGATCCCCACGACGGCGGTCTGCGCGAGTTGCTTGTGGTGGAAGGTGGGTACGCTTCCAAACAACGTCAACACGCCGTCCTCGAAGCGGCATGACACTTGTCGAATCGTGCGATAAGCACTGTGCTGCAGGCGAACCCGCGCTACCTCGCCAATGTCCGTGGCTTCCGTTGATTCGTTGCGGTCCGTAAATACGGACATAATAGCCTCCTTTGCCTTGGACCGTGGAGATGAGCGTTCGGACTCAACTCGCACTCGAGAACCAATCTCGTCGCACATCCGACGAGATAACTCCGTTTGCAACTAGCATCCTCATGGGGCGATGCGAAATCAGAGGCATCACCGTATATCGTTTGCACGCATACTCACGTGATTCTGTTCAACTCGGTCTGGCGGCGATTCGAGGCGTGGTCCGCTGGCGAGTCCTCAGCAATCCATGTCGTCGATTATACGAAACGAAGTCCGATCGTCAAACGAACCCTGGACGATTTTACAGCGCCATTCTGCTTTTTTCGGTCGTCAGTTTTTTCAACTCGCTGTGGAAGCGAGTCGAATCCCTAATCTCCTGGCTCATGCTTCGGGCTGCGAAGCCAGTGCTAGCACCTCACCAAAGTGCGAAACGGATGAATGGCCGTTTCGTCAGCGGGCGACCGGCTTGTCCTTAAACCAAAAACGAAACATGGCGGTCGATCGACCCGCCAACGGATAGACATCGCCGACGGCATGACAAACGTCATCCGCGTCCCCTTTGGCCGTATCGAAGATCAAGTCCCACCAGCCCTGCGCGCCGTGGGGCAGCGTGAAGGGAATTGGCTCGTGATGCGCGTTGAGCAACAGCAGTAGCGTATCTCCGTCGACGCGTTGGCCCCGCTCGTCTAATTCGTCGATCTGATCTCCGGCGAGCAGCATCCCCAGACAACGCACGTAACCCGAATCCCACGCATCGTCCGGCATCTCGCGCCCCGAAGGTTCCAGCCAAGCGAGGTCTTTGACTTCCGAGCCGCGAATGGGTCGTCCCTGGAAGAATTGTCGCCGCCGCAGGACCGGTTGATCGGCGCGCAGCCGAATCAGCATCTTAACGAATTCGAGCAGCTTCTGCTGGCTCTCCGTGAGCGTCCAATTGAACCAACTGATCTTGTTGTCTTGACAATAGGCGTTGTTATTGCCGCGTTGCGTGCGGCTGATCTCATCACCCGCGCAAATCATTGGGACGCCTTGCGACAGCAGCAGCGTGGCCAAAAAATTACGTTTCTGCTTCTCGCGTATCGCGCGAACCTTCACATCGTTGGTCGCCCCCTCAATGCCACAATTCCAGCTTCGATTGTGGCTTTCGCCATCCATGTTTCCTTCTTTGTTGGCTTCGTTGTGTTTGTGGTTGTAGCTCACCAAATCGTTCAGAGTGAAGCCATCATGGGCCGTAATGAAATTGATGCTCGCATAAGGTCGGCGCCCATTGTGCTCGTACAAATCGCTGCTGCCACTCAGCCGCGAGGCAAACTCGGATACGGCACCGCCATCGCCCTTCCAGAAGCTTCGCACCCCATCGCGATACTTGCCATTCCACTCGGTCCAGCCCGTGGGAAAATTACCCACTTGATAGCCGCCCTCACCCAGATCCCAAGGCTCGGCGATCAGCTTCACCTGCGACAGCACGGGATCCTGGCAAATAATATCGAAGAAGGCTCCCAAGCGATCGACGGCGTGCAGTTCGCGAGCCAAGGCACTGGCCAAATCGAAACGAAAGCCGTCCACATGCATGTCCAGCACCCAATACCGCAAGCTGTCCATGATCAACTGCAGCACACGCGGGCAGAGCATGTTCAGTGTGTTCCCACACCCGGTATAGTCCATGTAGTAGCGGCGATCGGCGGGGACAAGACGATAGTAGGACGAATTGTCGATGCCACGCAGCGAGATCGTGGGACCGTGTTGGTTCCCTTCCGCGGTGTGGTTGTAGACCACGTCCAGGATGACCTCGATGCCGGCTTGGTGCAGACCCCGCACCATCCGCTTAAACTCGCGAACCGGATCGCTCGATAATGCCGCCGAAGCATAACGTGGGTCCGGCGCGAAGAACGACAAGGTGTTGTATCCCCAGTAGTTCTTCAACCCGTTGTCGACCAGATGCCGATCGTCCAGATGATAGTGGACCGGCATCAATTCGACGGCGGTCACCCCCAAGTCCCTCAGATACGAGATGGATGCCTCGGAAGCCAATCCGGCATACGTTCCGCGAATACTCTTAGGCACATCGGGATGTTGTTTTGTGAAACCCTTCACATGAAGTTCATAGATGACGGTCTTGTGCCAAGGCGTCTTTGGGGGGCGATCGTCTCCCCAAGTGAACGCGGTGTCAACCACAGCGGCCAGCGGCGCGAAGGCCGCGTTGTCGCGTTTATCGAACGAAAGATCGTCGGCCGGGTCACCGATCCGATAGCCAAACATGTTGTCGTGCCAAATCACATCCCGCGCGATCGACTTGGCATACGGATCGAGCAAGACCTTGTGGTGATTGAACCGATACCCATCCTTCGGTGCGAAGGGACCATGCACTCGGAAGCCGTACATCTGGCCTGGGACGCCGTCGGGCAAGTAGCCATGCCAAACCATGTCCGTTCGTTCCGGCAGCGTAATGCGGTGCGATTCCTTCTTGGCTCGCACGGAATCAAACAGACAGAGCTCGACTTTGCTCGCATGTTCCGAATAAATGGCGAAATTGACGCCCGCTCCATCCCAATTCGCGCCCAGCGGGTAGGGCCTTCCAGGCCAAACGCGCACCTTTTCGGTCGCCATCTCGGCTCCTTGGACAACCTTGGCAAGTTCCGATCCTTGGCCCGCCGCCTAAGAAATTTCGGGCTCCACGGCCCACTACGATAACGCAAGCCAGCGGGTCCGGATAGGGCGGGCAGGACGTCACAGGCGCGCCGCGAATGGGGGTGTGGTGCCGAAAGTGATTGAGTTTCCCCAGGGGCTGGACTATTCTATCGCCAGACTGACTATCACCACAAAACGCTTGCCCTTCTGGAGTTCCCACATGTGTCGTTCAATTTGGTACCTGCCCCGCGCTATCTGCATGGTGGCAGTTCTCCTGTCGGTCTCGGTTCGAGCCGAAACGGCCGTCCTCAAATTGCGAGTTTCAGGAAACGACGTCGAACACCAGCAGGTACCGCTCCGCGTGTCGTTGCCGGCCGCGTTGAAAGAGGCTCGAAGTGCCGTGGTGAGTGATTCCGCAGGGCGCGAATTCGCCGCACAAGTGACCGGCCCCAGCCTGCTCGGTGGCAGCACCGCCGAATTGCATTTCATCCTCCCTTCGCTTCAAGCCGGCGAACAGCTTGACCTGACGGCCACCTTGTCCGACAAGCCGACTCCCGGCCAAGCGGCGTTCCATTGGTCTGACTCGGCCGACAAGTATAGCGAGTTGAGCTTCGCGGATCGACCGGTGTTGCGTTATATGTACGAAGCCTTGGACGATTCGACTCCGGAGCGTCGCGGCGAAACGTATAAAGTCTACCATCATGTCTACGACCCTCAGGGGAAGCGGTTGGTCACGAAAGGCCCCGGCGGATTGTTCCCGCATCATCGCGGTTTGTATTACGGCTTCAATCGGATCTCGTACGGCGACGGGAAGAAGGCGGATGTCTGGCACTGCAATCGCGGAGAATCCCAGGCGCACGCCGAGTTCCTCGCCACCGAAGCCGGACCCGTGCTGGGGCGCCACCGCTTGGCCATCGATTGGTGCGGACAAGACGGTCAGGTGTTTGCGCGCGAGGAGCGAGAGCTAACGGCGTACAACACGCAGACAGGCACGCTCATCGAGTTTGCATCGCGATTGAAAAGCGAGGTTGGCGAGGTGAAGCTCGATGGCGATCCGCAACACGCGGGCTTTCAGTTCCGTGCCGCCCAACAAGTCGCCGACGTGACGAAGCAACAAACCTACTACCTACGTCCCGATGGCAAAGACAAGCCCGGTAGCTTTCGCAATTGGCCGGGAAACAAGGAACACGTCAACTTGGCCTGGAACGCCCTCAGTTTCGTGCTGGACAAGCAACGCTATACCTGCGGTTACCTGGACCGCCCCGAAAACCCCAAGGAGTCGCGTTTCAGCGAACGGGATTACGGTCGCTTCGGCTCGTACTTCGAATACTCCCTGACCGCCGAGCAGCCGCTCGAGCTCAACTATCGCATCTGGCTACAAGAGGGCGAGATGACGGTCGACCAAGTCCACGCTCACAGTCACAATCTGGTCAAAGCGCCCGTGGTGACGTTGGTGGACTGAGGCTTCGGCTCCCGAGCACAAAACGTCGCCAGTAACGCCGGCAAAAAGATCAGATCTCCCACCAACGCGGCGGTGATCGTCGAGACCGCCATCGCCGCGAAGTAACGCTGTCCCGGCAGTTCGCTGGTCAGGACGGTGCCGAATCCGGCGATCAAGATGAGCGTGGTGATGATCATGGCCGCCCCCACTCCGTGAAAGGCTCCGCGCAACGCCGACTCCACAGTCCCGCCACGCTCGACTTGTGTCTGATAGTTCGTCAGGAAGTGGATCGTGTCGTCCACTGCGATCCCCAAACCAACCGTGAAAGGACAAACGCTGGCGATCTCCAACGGATGGCGGAACAAGACCATGACACAGGCCGTAACGACCAGCGGAAAGAGATTGGGAATCAAGGTGATTAATCCAATTCGGAGCGATCGATAGACGAACGACATCACCACGAAGATTGTGATCGAGGCGGTTCCCAAACTCGCCGCCAAATCCACGACAATGCGATACAAATTACGGCCGCGTTTGACCGGATCGCCTCCCAGTTCCAACTCGAAACCGGGATGCGCGGCCTCCAGTCGCTGGAGTTGCTCCTCGAAGCGGCGAAAGATCGGTTCGTAGTGCGCGATGCCCAAATCCTGGATGCGAACGGTGATCAACGCGAGACGCGTGTCGGTATTGAAATAGGCTCCCTTGACTCGCGACGGCAATAAGTCCAGGAAAGGGAGGCGACTTGCCAGGGATTCGTCGCCAGGAAACGCCGCCAAGATATTCAAGATCGAGAGCGAGTGTCGCAACGACTCCTCGCGCTGCAACAATTGCTCGACTTCATGAATCACCGCGACAATCTGCTCCGCCGACACCGTCGTCGCCTCGGGCCAAGCGACCGTTATGCGTGCGAACTCGATCCCACCCAAAACTCGGTCACAATGTTCTAAGGCTTGGTAAGGCTCGCTCCCTGTCGGCTGTGAGTCCTTCGTCGTGTCATCGGGCCGCAACCGCGCCGCGCCCAAACCCAACAGCAGGGTTCCCACGATAGCGATAAAGCTCACCAATCGCGCGCGACGCATGACGAAGTCGATCAACCAATCGAATCGACGCAGACCATGCCCTACCAAATCTCGTTCATGGCCGCGATGAATGTTTTGCCCCAACCATTGCGTGCTGCATGCCAGGGGAATGGTCGTAATCACCGCGATGAAG
>JBGTHH010001068.1:0-1826 GCA_041746275.1 Pirellulaceae bacterium
TCGACCGGATGGCGTGCGCCCTCACGGTTACGAAACCTATTACGATCATCTGATCGCCGAAGCGGCTCGTTTTGGCGATGAATTCGTGATCGACGACGATCAGGCCAACGAAGTCGATCGGGAGTTCGTCCAGTTCTATCATCGCCGGATTTGTTGGCTGCGATTGCAGGATTACGACCGCGCCATCGCAGACGCGGACCACACGCTCGCGTTGATGGACTTCTGCAAGCAATTCTCCGACGACGATCAGTGGACATTGTCCCACGAACAGTATCGCCCCTTCGTGTTATTTCATCGCACTCAGGCCGCCGCGCTCGCCTCGCTCGACAACGCTGGACCCGAGGCGGCGATTCAGACGATTAGCCACGGGCTCGACAGTCTGCGCGAGGTCTTCGAGGAGTATGACGCCGAAGAGCACTTCGAAGATGATGAACTGGTGACGCGGTTGATGGACCTGCGCGAGACGTTACGCAAGGAATACGAAGTCGGCAAGACGCTGCATGAGCAACTGGCCGAGGCCGTGGCCGCCGAACAGTACGAACTCGCAGCGCGGCTGCGGGATGAATTGGCCAGACGGGATTTCTAACGACGGAGCCCGGATGGCGAACACGCTGCATGCCTTTGACTTTCTGGATCACCCCGCGGTCGCCATCCCCGCGGTGGTCGTGGTCTTTGGCAACGAGAGTTTTCTCAAACGACTGGTGATGCAGTCGTTGCGTCAAACGCTGGTGACCGATGACGATACCCCCTTCACCACGCTTGACGGCGGCAGCACCGCGTGGCGCGATGTCCATGACGAGCTCGCCACAATGTCGTTATTCGGCAATGGTCGACGATTCGTGGTCATCGAAAAAGCCGATGCCTGGGTGAGTCAAGAACGCGGTCGATTGGAGAGCTATGTCGAGAAGCCTCAGGCGTCGAGCGTGTTGCTGCTCGATGTCGATTCCTGGGCCAGCAATACCCGTCTATACAAATCGGTCGATAAGCTAGGACTCCAGATCGACTGCCGCGCCCCGGAAAAGGCGGCTGGCAAGAGTAAGACATTGGATCGGGCGCGGATCGGCAAATGGTTGGTGCAATGGGCCACCACGGAACACCACTTCACGCTTCAAACGCACGCTGCCGACCAGTTGCTGGAAATTACCGGCCCTGAGTTCGGGTTGCTGAACCAGGAGCTGGCCAAACTGGCCCTGTTCGCGGGCGCGGGTGGCAAGGTCGATGTGCAAATGGTGAAGGATATCGTGGGAGGCTGGCGCACACAGACGATTTGGGAGGTGATCGATGCGGCGGCGGAAGGCGACGCGGGCGAGGCTCTCAAGCAACTCGGTCGATTGCTCTCACCCGACGAGCATCCGGTAGCTTTGTTTGGACAGATCTCGTGGTCGCTCCGACGTTTCGCGGCGGCGACGCGGATCTATCAGGAGGCCGAACGTGCCCGGAGGAAGATTTCCCTGCGCGACGCCTTGATTCAGGCGGGAATTCCGCATTGGAATCGCGAGGGCTTGGAGCGGGCCGAGCGGCAGTTGCAACAACTTGGCCGTGTGCGTGCGGGACGAATCTTTCGCTGGTTGCTCGAAACCGATCTCGCGCTGAAAGGAAGTCACTCGCAGAAGGATCGCGCCCGATTCGCACTCGAACAGTTGATCTTGCGGATGGCGAAGGGCTTGAACTCCGCTGTCCGCTCCAAGTAAATCGGCATTCGCGGGAGGGTACGTTCGCCTCACTCCCTTGCCCTGACCTGAGTGTACTTCTCAAGTCGCGTTGATCTGGTCTGTCGGGTGCCCTAGAATGCGGTAGCGGCACGGTGCCGCTCTCCTGGCATCCGA
>JBGTHH010001069.1:0-4525 GCA_041746275.1 Pirellulaceae bacterium
ATCAACGAGATGTCGCCGAATCGTCCCGTCTTCACATGCCATCAGCAATTCGCCATGATCCAGCACGGCTTTATTGACTCGTATTCCCTTCCACCGAAGATGAGTTGCCCCGTTCGCGAACGGCGTGGTCGCCGCGATTCGTCCATCTTCGCCGCTGCTGATCAGCGTTCCCTGAGCGGAAATGGCGACCGCCGTGACGCGCGCGAAGTGGGGCGTCCATGTCGCGATCGGCTCCAACCCCTGCTCGCGTGATTGGTAGCTTACCTGGTTTCGGAGCAGTTGGTTCCCATTCGCCTGCCACAGCAGTAGGCTTCCGGAATCAGCGCCGGCCACAAGTAATCGAGCATCCGGACTGAAGGCCAGACTGGTCGCTTTAATGTTGGCACTGGGACGATTGCCGACGAACGCCTTGCCTCGCACGGCCTGTCCGTTGACATCAAAGAGCGTCACTGGGTCGCGATTCTGATAAGCGACCGCCACCAAGGGCAAATGAGGAGCATAGGTGGAAACATAGGGATTACTTCCGACTCCTTCAAGCAGAAGGTGCTTGATTTCAGGTTCGTCCTTGTCGAGCTCCCAGACGGCAAAGTGTGATTCGTCGGCGGCGACAATTAAGTACCGGCTGTCCGGCGAGAATGAAACCGTGCGATTCCGCTGGTTTGCGGATAAAGTATGCGTTGATTCGTCCGAAAGGCGGGTTAATTGCACCGGCTGGTAGCGACTTCCGGCCGCGAGCCAGTTTCCATTGGGCGAGAACGCAATCGATTCGATCGTGGTCAGATGGGACTGTAAGCGGCGGACAACTTCACCGGATCGGATATCGATCAACGCCACGCTCGCCAAATCTTCCGGCAGTTGCGGCTGTCCGCCGATGGCGAGCCTCGACTCGTCGGGCGAAAGTGCGAGTGCGTGAAGTTCCCCCATCTGCGGTGAGAACGTTCGAAGTTCCTCGCCAGACTTCACATCCCAGACGCGAACCAGGCCATCGGTTCCTACGGAGTAAACTGTTTGCTCATCGCGACTCAACAAGCATTCCGTGACGGCTCCCTCGTGTCGCCCGATCTCCCGGAATTTGGCCTGCACATCCGCACGGAGAGCAAACCACTCCGGTCCCCGTAGATCGATGTCGCCATTGGGTCGTTGTCGCGCCAGCAGTTCCCGCACAGCGTCGATGTGGCCGCGTTCCCATAAATCAAAAGCCAGTCGCAGGTCGGATTGGTAACTGGTCCCCCGCGCAAGCTGGCGTTGCGTGTCCGCTTCGTGGCGCGCCGTGCGGGCAATCTCGCGCTCATGACGCGTATCTTCCAACGCCAGCGTCAGGGCTTGGGAGTGCCGCTCAACTTGCCGCAGGTGAAATCCCATGGCTCCGATGATCGCCGCCAGCGACACCAGCGAGACAAAGAAAAGAGCCGCGGCTGTGGGAGAGCGTTGACACCAACGCGCGATTCGCTCGACCATCGCCATCGGACGAGCCACAGTCGGTTCACCCTGCAAAAAGCGATCCAAGTCGTTGCGCAATTCGGCCGCCGTCGCGTACCTGCGCGATGGCTGTTTCTCGATGCACTTCAAACAAATGGAGTTGAGATCGCGAGGCACGGTGGGGCAGATCCGCGCGGGTGCCTCAGGCGCGGACGTCGTCGTCTGCTGAATGACTTCGAAGTCGGTCTGGCCACGGAAGGGAGTCTGGCCGGTCAGCAGATAGTACAGCACGACTCCCAGGGAATAGACGTCGAACGCTGGACCTGGTGTGTCTGCCTTTCCCAAGGCTTGCTCGGGCGACATGTATTCGGCGGTTCCCAACACCATCCCGGTTCGCGTGGTGGAAGTCTCCGAGGTCAGATCGCGCGCCAGTCCAAAGTCCGTTAGTCGGGGAACGAGCGTTGCATCGTCGCCATCTAGCGTAGTAACGCCCAGGAGCACATTGGCCGGTTTGATATCGCGATGGATCAAGCCCTGGCGGTGGGCATGATCGGCGGCATCCGCAAGCTGGAGAATCAAACGAGCCGCCAGCGCGGGCTCGACCGGTTGACGCCGCTGCGCCAGCCACTCGGCCAAGCTCGGGCCGTTACAATACTCCGAAACGATAAACAATCGGCCCTCATCCATGCCTGATTCGAACACCGGCACGATGTTCGGATGATGCAGGCGTGCGGCCAAGTGAGCTTCGCGTTCAAACCGTTGTCGCAGATCGGCGCGGGCATGAACGCCGACATGTGCGATCTTGATCGCGACATCTCGCTTGAGGATGGGGTCGTGCGCGAGCCACACTGAACCAAAGTTGCCGGCACCCAGGCAACGCTCGATCTGAAACCGTCCCACCGTGGATGATCCCAGGCACTGCTGGTCGGTAGTCAGATCGTCCGATTCCGGTTTATTCAGAAACACCGTTTGTAGCATCCGCAAGGTCTTGGCCAACCCCGGATGCTCGATCTCGAATCCGAAATCCAGCGTCGAGCCTTGTGGTGATTGGGTTTCGTAGACTTCCGCGTCGGCGGCGATTTGGTCGCGACCGTCGTTACGTGACTCGGTCACGGCTCGATCCCCATGCGCTGGCGAATCTCCTCGACAGCTTCCAACCAGCGTCGCCGACAGGTGGTCACGGGAACTCCCGTCCGTGTGGCGATTTGGGGAAAGGTCAGGTCTTCCAGGTACCGCGCCTGGACGACTTCACGGAGTTCCTTCGGCAGCGACTCGATCGCTTCGATCAAGCGCACGGCTTCTTCCTGGAGACTCGCCAAACGGCTGGGCGATTCGCCATGATCCACCGTTTGTTGCAGTGCGCTGTCGCCGCGTCGGAACGGTTGATCGGCGCGTCGCTTTTCCGTCAGGACAAATCTCCGCAACCCGTCGACCAGTTGGCTGGAGACAATTCGTACCAGCCAAGCCCGAAGTTCACCTTCGGTACCGCCGCGAAACTGTTGAAAATCCCGCGCCGCGATGAGCAACGAGCCTTGCACGACATCGGATGGGGCGAGACGAGTCCGCAGTTCGGGTGCGATGCGTCGCGTGGCAATACGCAGCAAATAGGTACGGTATCCGTCTAGCAGCTCGCCTAGCGACGAAGCGCAACCGTTACGCGCCTGACGCATCTGCTCAGTGGGTTCGATGTCGGTCTTGTACATGAACCCATTGGAACTAGAGCGGAGGTGATTGGCAAGCATAAACTCCCACGGAGTTGGCCGGGCTTGCTGTTGCTGCATAACGACTTACGTGAATTTGGGAATTTTGTGGTTTTCTCCGGATCGCAATCCGTCTTTCCAGAGAAGGGGAGGATCTTCCCTGCTTATGAACGGTCACAGTCATGAGCTGTCAAACAAGTCACGGACCGCGAATGCGATCCACGTCGAGAGCGAAGCCTCTGTCATTACTTTTATATCACGAGATACCGGATTATGAACCTCCAGCGGACTCCACTTTGGCCTGCGCGACGCGATCGAAAGAAACTGATCCAACGCCGCGCGAAGCGTCCCTCGCGACGCGCCTTCTTTGAAAAGCTCGAGGACCGCCTCGCGCTGTCCGGTACCACGCTGCTTATCGATAATTTCGAGTCCGGATCGGCGAGCAGCGCGAAGTGGGCGATTCGCGGCGGAGGTGTCAGCGCGACTGGTCCCATCAACCCTTTTGGGACTTACGCATACAATCTTGATGGCCGCATGTTGTGGACCGGTCTTCCACAACAACTGCAATCGGTTTCGATTAACCTAAGCGCCTACACGGGAGCGACGCTGACGTATTGGGTTCAGGCGGGCGGAAATCAGGACTTGCCGGAGCCTCAGGATTTGCTGTTCATTGAGTATAAAAACGCGAGCGGCAACTGGATAACCTTACGGTCTGAAAGTGTAGCCTCGACTCCAATCTCATCTTTTGCTAAGCGAGAAGTCGTCTTGCCGAGCGGCGCCTTCCACTCCAACTTCGCCTTCCGCTTTGATGCTTCGTTATCGGATGTCGTGTGGAGCGGCCCATTTAACACAGTCCCTAATCGCGCCGACGACTGGTTCATCGACAACGTCTCCCTCGTCGGTAATCGCCGGCCGAACATCAGCGTCACCGGCGGCGGCAACGGGACGGACGCGACCGACCACTCAATCACCTGGAACGCGACCGATCCCGACGGAAATCTGTCTTCGGTCACGGCACAGGTTCTGAAAGGTTCGACCGTCCTGAGAAGTTCAACGGCCACGAGCGGAACCCTCAAGGTGTTTCGCAGCGACTTGAAGAGCGACGGCCCTGAAAGCTTTCGGCTACGGGTGACGGCGACGGACACGTGGGGCGCGACAAGGACCGTACACAGCAATTTCCTGACGCTGGTGGACGATGACCCCGACCCGCCGGAGATCATCATTTCCGGATCCAGCGACACGGAGACGACGGCCCAGGATCAGCGATTCGTCTGGAGCGTCACGGATGCCTCTGGAAGCACGTCCACCGTGACGATCACCAAGGATGGACAAGAGATCTTTTCTCACAGCTACACAGCTAATGTCGCCAGTGATTCCTTTGATTTCAACGCCTTCGGGATTGGCAC
>JBGTHH010001070.1:0-3918 GCA_041746275.1 Pirellulaceae bacterium
CAGTCCCCGAGCGAAGCTCACCAGTTCCTGTATGCTCGCCGTCGTGGTGCGTTTGTCGAAGCCGACTTCTTCTTCCGTGGAGCCGACCAACACATGCCCATCGTCGCGCGCGACGAGATAGCGTGGGCCTTCGTTGAGCACTCGGCGAAACAGTTGCTTTGGTGACTTAAACAAAACCATTTGCCCGCGAATGGGCATGATCCCCGTGCTCGTCCCCAGGAGTTGCAAGAGAGCCTGAGTCCACGCCCCCGAGGCCACGCAATAATGATCCGCCTCCAGCAATCCGGCGGTCGTGGACACGCCTTGCACCCGTTGCGCTGACAGTTCAAAGCCAGTGGCGGCCACATCGCGATGGATCACCACGCCGCGTTGTTGACAACCCATCTGCAAGGCGCGCAAGTGATCGGGGTTGCGCAGTTGCGCCTCGCCGGGCAACAAGTATGCGGCCTTCACCCCGTCCGTCGCGAGCTCGCTCAGCGCCGGCTCCATCGCGATCAAGTCCGCGACAGATACCTTCTCGACAGCAATCTCCAACTCGTCGAGCATTGCGGCCAAAGCCTGCAGCGACGCGGATTCGCCGTGGCTGCGGGCGAGATACAGGCCACCGCATTCACGATACCCGTTGTCAATTCCCGTTTCCTCGCGCAGCAGCGCAGCCCACTCGCGGTGCAACTCGTGACTCAAGGCCCGCAATTGATCCCAAGGATCGATGGCGGTACGACGATTAGCTGGCGGCAGAATCCCAGCCCCCGCCCACGACGCTTCGCGACCCGGCTCGGCGCGATCGATCACGTGTACCCGGGCACCGTGTCGCGACAATTCGTAAGCCAGGGACAGGCCGATGACGCCACCGCCCACAATCAAACAATCCGGCATCACGACCTCGGATCAGAGAACTTCATTCACGGCGTTTCGCAAATCCTGCCACGGGAGCTCGTCGGCTTGCATCTGAGACAACTCGCCTTGCAGGCGTTGGAGATCTGGCAGCTCATCGACATCGTACCACGGCGGCAAGGTCTCGTAAGTGAGTTGATGCTGTGCCAGTCGAGCAATCGTTTGTTCCCACACACGAGGCGTGCTCCAATCGATGTCATGGAACATGACGTTCACGGGCCGCGACGCTCCCACCAAGTAGTAACCTCCGTCGTCTGTCGGCCCGAGTACCACATCGCATTCGGCGAGTCGCTGGAAGGCCCGTTCGACGTAGGACACGGGCAATGTCGGACTATCCGATCCAATCAACACCACACGACCAGCTCCCCGGCGAAAGGCCTCATCAAAGAACTGGGCTAGTCGTTCCCCAAGATGTCCTTGGGATTGTGATTGGAGTTCCCAGTGTGAACCGCCCAGATCGGCGAATTCCGCTCGACGTTCCGCCGGCGTAAAGCCAATCACGCGCCGGTCGCCCATCTCCCGAAAGCGATGCGCTAACGTGGCTACGAAACCGCGATAGAGTTCGCTGGCGGCAATGGGTCCCAAGCTGGCGGCGAGTCGTGTCTTGACCTGTCGCGGCTCCCAGTATTTGGCGAACATCCCAAAACAATTCACGCTAAGCTCTTCTCACCACACACACTACCTTTGATTCAGCAAACGCCGCAGCAGGACTTCGTTGACCCGTCCGCGAAATCGTTCGTGACCATCGATAAACACCACGGGAACGCAATCGGTGAACTGCGAGACCAATTCGGGGTCGTTGTCGATATCGATCGAGTGGGGAGACAGACCGTGCTTGATCAGGATCTCCCGCGCGTCATCGCACAGATGACAACCGCGACGTGTGTACAGTATCGTTTCGTGGGCAGGCATGGCACTCAGATGATTCACAGTTCCAGGATGAACGAGCAACGCGTTAATCACGATACTGGCTAGGAATCCCAGAAGCAAGTGTTTCGTGAGTTGCACGGACGTCGACGGGCGGTGCTCAATCCAGCCTTGTTGTAACAAACCCAAGCCCACATCGCCGGGGCTGCCTAGTCGCGGCGGACCGGTCTGATCGGTTGCAACATTCGCATCCAAGGCGTTGACGAATGGAGTTGATGTCATGAATCGGGCAAGATGGACTTGTCCTATATCCACCCAGTACGCGCTTTGAAATACTTGGACGCGCCCATCCGGATGAATCGCGATCCGCTCCCAATCGCTCGGAACGCTGATTGGAGGAGCAAGCGTCCACGTTCGCCCGTCGATCCGTGTGGCAATCTGTCCATTGACGTCAAGTTGATAGCCACCGCAGCGTGTATAGCGAGACTCGCTCGTGTCAAGATCTATTACCGAGAAGAAACCGTGACCCACAATAGCAATGTCCAGATCACGACCGGACTGAACAATCGCGGTAATTCCAGTCGGTCGGTTCCACATCAGCGCGACAGCGATGCAGGCAGTCAAGATGGCTAAGTATCGAATCGTCATTTCACGTTTGCATCATGCAGTGTGTTTGTTGACCGAAAACAGCGAATTGCAATCTCTCCGGCCACAGAAGACAGACGGGGCGACTTTCCATCGCACGGATGCTATCGTAACAAATCGATGCTCGCCGACAATCCGAAACGAGAACCTCCCATGCAAATGTTCATCAAAGGCCAGTGGGTTGACCGCGAACAAAAGATCGAAGTGCTGAACCCCTTCGATGGCAGTCTCGTCGATACCGTTCCCAAAGCCACGGCCGAGGATGTTGAAGCGGCAATCGCAGGTGCCGTTCGTGGTGCCGAGATCATGCGCAACCTGCCTGCATATGATCGCTTTCAAATACTGCGGCGCGCGGCGGACCTGATGGTCGCACGCCAAGCGGACCTCGGCCGCACGATCAGCCTGGAAGAAGGCAAGATTCTGAGCGAGGGTGTCTTCGAAGCCAGCCGCTCGGCCATTACGATCGAGACCTCGGCGGAAGAGGCGAAGCGACTGACCGGCGAAGTCCTGCCGCTCGACGGTGCCCCGGGTGTCGTCGGCAAGCTCGGGTTCACACTGCGGGTTCCCTGCGGAGTTGTGGCGGCCATCACGCCGTTCAACTTCCCACTGAATCTTGTCTGTCACAAGGTCGGCCCTGCCCTGGCGGCCGGCAACGCGCTCATTGTCAAACCAGCCAGCGATACACCTTTGTCGGCTTTGAAACTGGTCGAGATTCTTCTCGAAGCCGGCTTGCCGCCGCTCGCGATCAACTGCATCACCGGCTCGGGAGGAACGGTGGGGGATGCTCTGTGCCGCGACCATCGAATTCGCAAGATCAGTTTCACGGGCAGTGCCGACGTCGGGCGACGCATCTGCCAGGTGGCCGGACTGAAGCGAGTCACGATGGAACTCGGCTCGAACAGCCCATTGATCGTGATGCAAGACGCCGACCTCGCCAAAGTCGTCGAGGCCACCGCCGCCAGCGGATTTGCCAACGCGGGACAAGTCTGCATCTCGACGCAACGCGTGATCGCGATGGACAAGATCTACGAAGAGTTGCTCGAGGCGCTGCGTCCGCGGATCGAATCGATGTCCGCCGGAGATCAGCTTGACGCGGGAACCAAGATGGGGCCGATGGTTCGCGAGAGCGACGCCGAGCGAGTGAGTCAAAGCATCGACGAAGCAATTTCGCAGGGAGCTCGCTTGATTTGTGGCGGCCATCGCACTGGAGCCATTGTCGCACCAACGGTCCTGGCCGATGTTCGTCCCGACATGCGAATCAGCCGTGAAGAATTGTTTGGCCCGGCAGTCGGTGTCACACGCGCGTCGAACATCGACGAAGCCATTCTGTTAGCCAACGACTCGCGTTATGGCCTGAGTGCCGGCATCTTCACGCAAGACATTGACGCGGCCGTCAAGTTTGCTCGTCAAGTCGACAGCGGCAACATCCACATCAACTGGGGCCCGATGTGGCGAGCCGACTTGATGCCCTACGGCGGCCTCAAGGAAAGCGGCATGGGCAAAGAAGGTCCC
>JBGTHH010001071.1:0-2858 GCA_041746275.1 Pirellulaceae bacterium
GCGGATCGAATTGCACGTCGCGCGATGCATAAACACGTAACACGACCAGCAGCGAAAGGAGCATCGCCGGGGGCGTCAGCAGCAGCCCCACGACGCTTGCTCCTGATCGGAGCCGGTTCACGTTTCTCGGCCAGAGGATCGTCGCGTACCACCAGCTCCAGATACACACGGTCGTGATTACCGAACCGATCGAGGCCATCACTTCATCGTCAGACATAAGGCGAATTATCTCGATGGAATCAGGAGGTAAGCCAGTAACCGCCGAGGATCGTGCCGCTGTCACTTCACTAATACACCGGCACCAGTCGGCTCCATCGCTAGCGTGAGGACTGAGTTTAACGGCCGAAGGCAACTCCGCAAGCGTCGCGCTATGTGTCCATCGCGTTCTGGATAATTCGCCCTAACCGTTTTGTGTCGAACAGTTTACAGCGAATGCCTCCGGGTTCATGTATCATGCTGGCTAATACCCGGCGCGCCCGACTGCATTTTCCCAACCCGAAATCTCGAAAAATCGCACTCTCGGTGAACGTTCCCTTCCGATAAGATCCATAACATTCGCCCAGAGTTCGTGTTGCCGCGAGGAACGCGGCAAAGCGGACCACTCCCGTCCTTATTAGAGGAGTGACGCCATGAGGCGACGGATCGCCTGCCTGTCGTTGTTGTTGGTGATACACCAGGTCATCATCGTTCGCGCGGAACCGACTCCCGAAGCGAGTCTCCTGTCGCGATCGGGTTGGGTCAGTCTCCGGCTGGTGCTGGGCCGCATCGAAGTGGCCAACATCCCCTCCAGCCAAACGCGGGCGGCGACTAGCGGCGCGGTAGGGACGGAGCTCTTCGAGAAACTGGCGATCAGCGGAGATACTGACACGCCGAGCGTTCATTATCAGCGCGTCACGGTTACCGATTCCTTGTCGTTTGAAGTGACGAATGGCAAGCAAGTCAGTCTGCGATACGACGTGACAGATCCTGAGAGCCAGTCCGAAGAGGGGGCAGACCCTCTCCGGCGAGGCCCAAAGCCCAGTGAAATGGACTCTCCTCCAAAGGGTCAGACCCCTTTTCGGACAGGCTCTCAGCACGGAGTTCCCGTTCGCTTCCAACAGGTTCCGGGTGCGGAACTATCGCTGATCGTGGGGCGTGATGGCCATCAGCAAGTATATCGCTCGGCCAGTCTCTGGCATTTGGCGTGGAGTTCGCCCGAGGTCTTCTCGAACCATTTAGCGCCGCTGCTGGAGATTGTGCAGCCGAGTTGGCGATTCGACGAGCTGACGCAACAAGCCACGGATGCACTGATTCGCGAATCGCAGATCAGTTCCTTCACCAGCCGCCAGACGGCGCGGCAACTGGTCGCTCAACTCGACCATCCCGACTTCACCAAGCGACAAGCCGCGGATCGACAACTGCGTTCGATGGGTGTCGCGGTGCTGCCGTTCCTAAGTCAAGTGGATCGAACGGATCTCAGCCGCGAACAACGCTCGCGACTTGATCGCATCGTGCGGACACCGGGAGCATCCACCACGGATTCGCCAGAGCGTATCGCCCGCTGGTTGGTCGAGGACGAGCGCGTCTGGTTATCGTTGCTCGACCACGAAGAGTACCCGCTACGTCGTTTCGCTGCGGAACATCTCGCCAAACGGCTGGCCCATCCGCTCCCGTTTGACCCCGCCGCCGAACCGCTTCTGCGAGCACAGCAAGTGGCGCAATGGAAGGCTCACTTCCATCGACGGTAGTTCGCCCGCGTCTCGTTCGGGGAAGACTGAGGCTTTACCCGAGTCTCATTCGTATTGCAGGGCGTCGGTCAACTTCAGGCGCGCCGCACGCTCGGCGGGAAGCCACGCGGCGACGAGCACGATGAGAAACGAGCCAGCGAAGCACGCGATCAGCAGCCAGGGCCGAATGACAAACGGAATGTCATGTCCCGTGGTGGGTAGCGTCGCCAAGTTCATCAGGTACGCGATGACGACTCCCGCGGCAATCCCGGGAATCAGACCGATCAAACCCATAAGGATGGCTTGAGCGAGGATCGTCCGTCGCACCTGATGGCGCGTCATGGCGACGACTCGCAACATTCCCAGCTCGCGCGTCTGCTCCAAGATATTCATGGCCAAGGTGTTCACCAGCCCAAAGGCCGCGATGACAAAGCCCAGCACCAGCAGCGCCCACAAACTGCCGATGACTCCGTTCATCATACGATTAATCACTGCGACCAAATCGGCATACGATTGAAGCAACAATCCGTGTTCGGAGCAGAGCGTATCCAATTCGGCTTCGACTTCCGCGAGTCGTCGGTCATCGGCTTGGACGATGTAAGCATCGACACCGTCGACTTCGAGCAACTGTTTGGCGACCGTCCGATGCATATAGATCGTCAAACCACCGCCGATGTAATCGTTGGTGGTGCCCACGATGCGCAGTTGCTTCGTTCCTTCGCGGGTTTCGAGGGGAATTTCATCGCCCATTCCGAGTCCCGTGCGTTGCGCCAGGACCGTGCCCAGCACGACCGCGCCGGCGGGCAGTCCCGCCAAAACATCCGCAGCCTCGCCCTGCACCAAATCAAAATAGTTTTGCTTCTGCTCGGTGAACTGACGCACGACGACGACCACCGAGTTCTCGCCCGACTTGGCGTTCACAAACCGGATCGTATCGAGCCCTTCGATGCCGGGAATACGGCGAATTTCTTCATCCAAGCCTTCGGGCATGTCGGCGGCTTGCCCCGTAGCCATATCGGGCATCATCGCCCGCACGAAAAAATCACCGACGATCGCCGAGTGATACCACTGCTGCACATCGCGCACGTTGTCGATGATCGTACTTGCCAATCCCACGCCCGTGCTGGCGGCGATAAACAACACGCCAATCGT
>JBGTHH010001072.1:0-3111 GCA_041746275.1 Pirellulaceae bacterium
TTAGCCGCACTCCCAAACTGTCGACCGTAATCAAGACCAGCGGCGGACCACCGGCCAGCGACACCGCTAAAGCTCGCGCGTGAATCCGCTGTGAGATGCCTTCGGATTCTGCTCGGCGAAAGCCAAAGCCGTTTAGCCGAATGGGGTAATCCGGCGTGATGTCAACCTTGGCTACACCCACCGCGTAGAGCGTACGATCTTCGGCCTGGACGATCGCCGCCGTCCACGCCAACAACCAAGCGAGGCCCATAAGCCAAACGCGCATGTCGAACTCCTCAGTGGTTGGGAATAAACAGCCTGGGGGGAAGGGGGCCTTCGCCCGACATGCTGATCCTGAAGCATGACTGAGTCGACTTCCTCCGGCAAGCTTGGGCTGCCATGGCAATCGTCATGCCTCCATAACTTCAGTGCTTTTCATCGCTGACAGGCCTCGACGACCGTGCGGCGGTTCACTAGAATCGAGCGTTCGTAAACTTTTGAGTCGAGTTCTCCTAGAGACAGAAGCCACGCCATGTATGCCATCATCGCGGACAAGGGACGCCAATATAAAGTCCATGAGGGACAAGAGTTAGATGTCGATTTTCGCGAAGCCGCCAAGGGCGACGAGCTGAAATTCGACCACATCCTTGTTGTCTCGGGAGACGGTGGAACCAAGCTGGGCTCCCCGGCCGTGGCAGGTGCGAGCGTCACGGCGGAGGTTCTAGGGGTTCAGCAGGGCGAGAAGCTGGTGGTCCAAAAGTTCCGCCGCCGCAAGAACTCTCGTCGCAAGACCGGACATCGACAGATGTTCACACGTGTACGAATCAATAAGATTGAGGGAATTTAGCTTTCCCGCTCCTCAGGTTGGACGTTCCAGGCCGCGATTCTTCGCGGCCTTTTGTTTTGCGCTGACGAATGTCAAGGATTTATTTTTGTGAAAATAGTTTTCCATGTGTCGCCCTCGGGTGAGCTTGGCGATAATTACGCAACACGTTGAAATATAATGAGTTGCGGTGTCTGGTTTGGCCTCGACGAGTTAGCGGACGTGACGCATGGCTGTGTCGTAACTCGTTATCATGGAAGTACCTAGTGTGGCCTTCCGAGAATTGATTGACGACCCGATTCAAATGTGTAAACTCGGTCCCACACGCCAAATGTTGTGGCTGCACGCGTGATAGCTACAATATGTTGGGTTAGGGAGGACCTGTTTCTCGGCGTATCTGTCACCGAATCGGTGTTTTCCCCCAGATTGGCCGAAAACTGGCCGATATTGGCTATGTATACGAATGTACACTCATGTAAATCCTTAGGGATTCCGCTCCGGCCACACACTTCAGGAGGTAGTAGAGAATGGCAACCGTTACTGCGAACGGATCGCGAGAATCGAGTTCTCGTGCTCATCAACATCATGGCGACAAGAGCATGACGCCTATCAAGATACAGACGCAATTCTGCCCCGAATCGGCTTTGGACCCCTTTGACACGGTCGAGTGGGAATTGCGCAGCGCCCAAATCAAGGACGAGAACGGCGGTTTGCTGTTCGAGCAGAAGGACTGTGAGATCCCTGCGAACTGGACCCAATTGGCGACGAACGTCGTTGTGAGCAAGTATTTTTACGGCGAAAACGGGACGCCGGAACGCGAACGGAGCGTGCGGCAACTCATCCACCGCGTCACCCGCACGATCACCGATTGGGGATTGAGCGACGGCTATTTCGCTTCGGCGGACGATGCCGAGCGTTTCTACCGCGACTTGAGCTGGCTCTGTTTGCACCAACATGGCGCGTTCAACTCGCCGGTCTGGTTCAATGTCGGACTGTATCATCAGTACGGTGTGACGGGCGACAAGTGCAACTGGCGTTGGGATCCCGAAACCTGCACCGTCGTGATGCCCGAGAACCCGTACGAATTCCCCCAAGGGTCGGCGTGTTTCATTCAGAGCGTCGGCGACAATATGGAAGACATCATGCGCCTGGCGACCAGCGAGGCGATGCTCTTCAAGTTCGGTTCGGGCACCGGGACCGATTTGTCCACGATCCGCTCCTATCGGGAACGACTCTCGGGTGGTGGTCGCCCCTCCGGGCCGCTGTCCTTCATGCGGGTCTATGATCAGATCGCGGCGGTTGTGAAATCGGGCGGCAAGACACGTCGCGCGGCCAAGATGCAGTCGCTCAAGATCTGGCATCCCGACATCCTGGAGTTTATCGAGTGTAAGTGGAAGGAAGAGCAGAAGGCCCACACGCTAATCGCCAGCGGCAAGTACGAGGCGAACTTCAATGGGGAAGCCTACAGCTCGATTCTGTTCCAGAACGCCAATCTCTCGGTGCGCGTCACCGACGAGTTCATGGAGACCGCCGCGAAGGGCGGCAAGTGGCAGACGCGTTGGATAACCGGTTCGGAAAATGGTCCCGAGTACGACGCGCAGGGATTGCTGCAACGCATGGCCGAGTGTGCTTGGCACTGCGGCGATCCGGGCGTGCAATACGACACGACGATCAATCGTTGGCATACCTGCCCCAATTCGGGCCGGATCAATGCCAGCAATCCGTGCAGCGAGTATATGTTTCTGGACGACACGGCTTGCAATCTGGCCAGCATTAACCTGATGAAGTTTTGCGATACCGAGGGCCATTTCGATGTCGACCGTTTCACGGCGGCTTGTCGATTGTACTTCATCGCGCAAGAGATTCTGGTGGATCATGCCAGCTATCCCACCGCGCAGATCGCGGAGAACAGCCATCTGTTCCGGCCGCTGGGGTTGGGCTATTCCAATCTGGGCAGCTTGATCATGTCCAGCGGTTTGGCTTACGACTCGGAGGCCGCTTATGGTCTGTGCGGTTCCATCACCGCATTGCTACATGGTGCCGCGAATTTGGCGAGCACCGAGTTGGCCGCCGCAGTGGGTCCGTTTGAGGGCTATGCCACCAATCGCGAGCCGTTCCTCCGCGTCATGCAAATGCATCGCGCGGCAGTGAACGACATCAACAATGCCGGTCCACGAAATCTCAAGGAAGCCGCGCGTCGGCTGTGGGACGAGGTGTTGGACAAGGGACGCGAGCGGGGCTTCCGCAACGCCCAAGCCACGGTCCTGGCACCCACGGGAACGATCAGCTTCCTGATGGACTGCGATACC
>JBGTHH010001073.1:0-10079 GCA_041746275.1 Pirellulaceae bacterium
GGTCAGACCCTCACCGGCAAGGCAAAAAAAACAGTGAAATCGACTCGCCTCCAAAGGGTCAGACCCCTTTTCGGACAGGCTCACAGCACCGCACGGTTCCCGGTCGCTTCCCCAACTTGTGGCGGCGACTCGCTCGATGGATCATCTTGCACCCCACGCTCATTCTCTTGTCATGCATCCTGGTCCTGGCACCGCTGGCCTATCGCGGATTCTTTTCGGCGGACCACACCACATTCGACTTGCTGAGTGAGCTCGACCCGGCACGAGCCAGTTATCAGGGGAGCCGTTTGTTGAAGCGTCACTTTCCGGTGGGCGAAGGCGGCCCGATCATCGTACTCGCTCAAAAGGCCGACGCGGGATTTGATAGCGACGATCGTCGACAAGCGGCCCGCGCGATGGGAGCGATCTTCGATCTGACTGGCGCTCTGTTGGAACTCGAAGGTGTCGCGGCAGTTCGCAGTCTCGCCGAACCGCTGGGGGACCCTCCCCGTTGGTCACTCGTGCAAACCAAGAAGAACTTACTCCGTCAACATCGACTGACCAAGTCGATCTTCCTGGGACAGGCGGACGGATATCGTGGCGACGTGACTCGCTTTGAACTGCTGCTTGATGACGACCCTTTTTCCGATGCGGCGATCGCATCGCTCTTGCGGGCGGAAGCACTTCTGCAAAGTGAGTCGCGACAGCCCGAGTCGTTTTGGTTCGGCACCTCGTTCTCCTATGCCGGGACGACGGCCGGCATTCGCGATCTCCGGGATGTCACGCGTGCCGATCGCTGGCGCATCCAGATCCTTGTGGTCGTGGCGGTCTATTTGGTACTGGTGGCCATCCTCCGCAGACCCGTCGTCTGTTTGTATCTGATCTTGTCAGTGCTGTTCAGCTATCTGATCACCATCGGTGCGACGGAGCTGTACTTCAGTTGGCTCTATGGCGACACCTACTATGGATTGGACTGGAAAGTTCCCATTTTCTTGTTCGTGATCTTGGTCGCGGTGGGTGAGGACTACAACATCTATCTCGTAACTCGCATTTCAGAGGAGCAGGCGCTGCATGGTCCCGTGGCGGGATTGCGCGAGGGCTTGGTACGAACGGGTGGTATCATTACCAGTTGTGGTGTCATCATGGCGGGAACATTCATCTCGATGACTACCGGTACGTTAAGGGGAATGGTGGAACTGGGCTTCGCTCTCTCGTTGGGTGTGCTACTCGATACGTTTGTTGTCAGAACGGTCTTAGTCCCCGCTTTTTTGGCGTTGTTGCTGCGTTGGCCGACGACTTCCCGACACGGTCACGACAAGTCATCCGAGCCAAAATGCCCATAAACGCGTCACTCGCTGCTCGGCATCTGGGCAAGCCCGTCGACAGAAACATGTCGATAGGGAAAAAACAACATGCCAACCAATTGCAATCCCGTGGTTTTGACCTAAATTGCTCCTTCAATGGCCTGACTGGCACACTGGTTGCTTTCGAGCCAAAACCCATAGGCGGCGGCGTTTCATATCTAATTACTATGAAGCGTTTGACTCGGATCGCGGCTCTTGATGTTCCGCATCCGTTCCCTTCACGCCAATCGTTTCAGAGCGACAAGGCTGTGCTCTGGTAGGAAGCATGGAAAGCACAACACACACCGTAAGGCGGAGGAGTGCTAAGAAGAAAAGTAACGAGAAGCCGACGATGTTCTCGCGTGGCGGGGCCACAATCGTCGGCGGAGTAAGGCGGACAGATTCATCGTTAAAAATCGATTGCGAAGTGACAAGGGAGAAAAAGGAAGAACATGAACAAGTCTAAACTCGAGTACATTTGGCTGGACGGCTACAAGCCCACGCAAAGTCTGCGTTCGAAGACCAAGATCGTGAAGGATTTCGGCGGCACATTGGACGATTGTCCTATCTGGTCGTTCGACGGCAGCTCGACCCAACAGGCACCTGGCGGATCGTCGGATTTGTTGCTCAAGCCCGTGGCGATCTTCCCCGACCCAGCTCGTGTCAATGCCTTCCTGGTCATGACGGAAGTGCTCAATGCGGATGGGACGCCACACGAATCCAACGGACGCGCGACGATTGACGACGACGACGACGATTTCTGGTTCGGCTTCGAGCAGGAATACTTCCTGTGGGACGCCGAACACAACTTGCCACCTGGCTTCCCGCCCGGTGGATATCCCGCCCCGCAGGGTCCTTACTATTGCTCGGTCGGTGCGAAGAACGCCTATGGCCGAGCGATGGTCGAGGAACACCTCGATCAATGCCTCGACGCTGGCCTCAATGTCGAGGGCATCAACGGCGAGGTGGCGGCCGGACAGTGGGAGTTCCAAACGTTTGCCAAGAGTGCCAAGCGCGCGGGGGACGAGACCTGGATTGGACGTTATCTGCTGGAGCGAGTCGGCGAGCGATACGGCTATGCCATCCAATGGCATCCCAAGCCGTTGGGCCAGACTGATTGGAATGGGTCGGGCATGCACGCCAATTTTTCCAACACGCTGTTGCGTACGGCAGGCAGCAAGGACATCTACGATAAGGTCTGTCAGGCCTTCGCGCCGCGTGTGAAGGAGCATATCGGTGTGTATGGTGCTCACAACGAGCAGCGTCTGACCGGCTTGCACGAGACCCAGCGGATTGACCAATTTAGCTACGGCGTGTCGGATCGCGGTGCTTCGATTCGCATTCCGGTGGCAACGGTCGCCGCGGGCTGGAAGGGCTACCTCGAAGATCGCCGACCCGCCTCCAACGCCGATCCTTACAAGGTCGCGGCGGAGATCGTCAGGACCGTGAAGGGTGTCAAGCTCTAAACCGGACTATCACCTAGCAGCACCGGTCGTGTCGCCGACCGCATGGCGGAACCACTACGTTCCCACGGCCGCTCGCCCGCGCGAGCGGCCGTGGAGCGTTTCTTGGCCCGTCCGCGGGGTGGCAAGACGCGTCGTCGCGAGCGTGCTATAACAGCCTTCCATCCCGCCCGATCCACGGCGACTGTGAACGCGGGATGTCATACAAACTCGTAGCGAGGTCCTGGGCCTCGCCTTGCCCTGGAGACACACCATGACTCCTCGTGAAGTCCTCGCCCTCTGTCGCGAGAAAGATGTCAAGAGCGTCGACTTTCGCTTCATGGATTTCCCCGGCTTGTGGCAACACTTCACCATTCCCGTCAAACGACTGACCGAAGAAGTCTTCGAGGAGGGCTTGGGCTTCGACGGTTCGAGTATCCGCGGATGGCAGGCAATCAATGAAAGCGACATGCTCGTCGTGCCGCAAGCCGATACGGCCTTCATCGATCCGTTCACCACGTTGCCCACGCTCTGCTTGATTTGCAATATCCAAGATCCCATCACGCGCGAGGATTACTCGCGTGACCCGCGGAACGTGGCGCGAAAGGCCGTCAATTATCTGAAAAGCACCGGCATCGCCGACACGGCTTATTTCGGCCCGGAAGCCGAGTTCTTTATCTTCGATGACGTGCGTTTCGATCAGAACGCCCACGAAGGCTACTTCCACATTGACAGTATCGAAGGGGAATGGAATCGCGGGCGGGACGAGCGACCGAACCTGGCTCACAAGCTGCGGTACAAGGAGGGCTACTTCCCGGTCCCGCCCGCCGATCAAATGATGAACATCCGCAACGAGATGATGCAGACCATGATCGATTGTGGGCTCGACGTCGAGTGCCAACATCATGAAGTCGCCTCGGCGGGTCAATCCGAAATTGATCTCCACTTTGACGAATTGGTCCGGATGGCCGACTCGCTCGTGTTGTATAAGTACATTGTCAAAAACGTCGCCGTTCGCAATGGCAAGACCGCGACGTTCATGCCGAAGCCCATTTTCGGCGATAACGGCAGTGGCATGCACACCCACATGTCGTTCTGGAAGGAAGGCGAGCCGTTGTTCGCGGGAAGCGGCTACGCGGGACTCAGCGAGATGGCGCTACATGCGATTGGCGGTCTACTGAAACACGCTCCCGCCTTGCTCGCCTTCACAAACCCCACCACGAACAGCTACAAGCGTTTGGTCGCCGGCTACGAGGCTCCCGTCAATCTGGCGTACTCGCAACGCAATCGATCGGCGGCGTGTCGCATCCCGATGTACAGTCCCAGTCCCAAAGCGAAACGGATCGAGTTCCGTTGTCCCGACCCGAGTTGCAATCCCTACTTGGCACTTGCCGCCATGACGATGGCCGCAATCGATGGCATCCAAAACAAAATCAGCCCAGGTCATCCGCTCGACAAGGACATCTATGACCTGCCCCCGGAGGAAGCCACTGGGATCCGCAAGACCCCCGCATCGCTCGACGAAGCCCTCGCGGCCCTCCAGGAAGACCACGATTTTCTCCTGCGCGGCGACGTCTTCACGCCAGACGTCATCGCCACTTGGATCGCCTACAAACTCCAGTACGAGGCGGAAGCGATCCGCGTGCGACCGCATCCGTACGAGTTCTGTTTGTACTACGACATTTGACCCACGATCGCGCTCGGGAGGTTGAGGCCATTCCTCCCCTGAGCCAACGCCATGCTGCTTTTAGCAGCTCGAACCGACCAGTTCCCGGCGCGACTTCTTAGCCCGTTTTTGCCGCCGACAAGCGGCCTTCAGGACGCTGGACCACTCGTGTTCGTCGGCTTGTCGCAACTCGTCTTCCGCTGCAACCATGGCTTGCACGATGCGAGTCAGGATTTCGCGTTCCTGGGAGCGAGACATGAGAACCGTTGCAGTGCGTGTACCATCCATGATGAAGTCTCCTTGTTAGTTGTCGTTGGTAACTGTCCTACAACCATCGCAACTGGAATGCCAAGCCGTTTGGGAATATCTAGATCAATCCGCACGTCGCGATGTAACCGACCACGGGATAATAACTTGCGAAGCAGGAAATTCTTTGCACGCGGACGTAGCACGTGTGGCTTCCACGATCTGGCGGTAGAAGAATTTGCAAGCGACTTTGTACCGGGCGGAGTCTCGATTCAAGGTGAGGCTGACTTCGACTGCTGGTGGCGCGCGGTGCTAGCGATTCAAGCGGATTGAAAGTCGCGACGCACGAGTACGAGTACGAGCACGAGTACGAGCACGAGCAGGAGAGACTCAGTCCTCAATTGGACTGAGCATCGTCACGTGTACGTTAGGCTTTCTAGCCTGATAGGGGGCCAGCCTGGAGCGATTCAGTCCTCAATTGGATTGAGCATCGTCACGGGTACGTTAGGCTTTCTAGCCTGATAGGGGCCAGCCTGGAGCGATTCAGTCCCCAATTGGACTGAGCATTGTCACGGGGACATAGAACTTGGCATAGCGTTTACCGTCCGTGTAGGGTCTGCCGCGGGGATCTTCGACCAACACCGTGGCGCGCTTCGTGACTCGATTGACCAACCCCGTGTAGTGCTGGCCATCCAGGCGAAACTCGACACGGCTCCCCGCCCTGATCCCATATTTCGTCAACGCTCGTTCGCGCGGGGTGATCAATTGATGCTGATGCTCGGTATGCCCGAACAGCCGATGGGTAATCCCCTGAAATCTGGGAGCCGAGCAACTCGACTTCGTCCAAATCAGGAACTCAATCAGATGAATCATCTCGTGCTCGAGGATTCGCTGCAACGCTTCCAAGCGATCGTGGCACGGCAGTCCGCTCATGAGGATCGAACGATCGATATCGTCAAACGTCTGGAACAGGAGCGTCGTCGAAATCGTGATCTCATATTCGGTGCGCACGTTCTTGGTGATTCGCTCGCGAGATTGTCGACGCGTGACTTTGCCCGCTGCCTGTGTCATTCGCCGAGACAGGCGAAAGCCGAGTGGTGTCGTACCCAGTAGCTGGCGGCAGCCCCCCGCGAAGAATCGCTCGTCATACAAATCAAAGAGTTGTTCAACATCCGTCGGATGAAGCTGCGTAAAGTTGGGACGGCTGACGTATCGGGATTGACGAAGAATGGCCGCGTTAATCTCGCTGGTCCGAGCCATAATCTCCGCGGGAGTCAAACGCTGCTTGGTTACTAGTTCGGTCAAATCCATGACACTGCCTGTGGGGTGATGGGTACGACACGGGATTCTACCGTGAACCGAGATAAACCGGTAGAATCCCCAGCGGAGGAACCGATGACCGACAATGCGAGTGAACCCCATCTGGCCTTACGCGTGATGATGATGCCGCGGGACACCAACCCTTACGGCACGATCTTTGGCGGCGTCATCATGAGTTACGTCGACCAAGCCGGCGCGATTGGAGCGCGGCATGAAATCGCGTTACGCGATTTTCCTCGGCAAGACCTCGTGACGGTGGCAATCGATAGCGTCGAGTTTCACGAGCCGGTCTTTGTGGGCGATACGGTCAGCTTCTGGTCGCAATTGAAGCACGTGGGCAAGACCTCGATCACGGTGCATGTCACGGTCGAGACGGAACGTGAACGCAAAAAAATCAAGCTCACCGAAGCCGATGTCACGTACGTGGCCGTGCAAACCGATGGTCTTCGTCGTCGCCCCGTACCACTGGCCGGTCGGACGAATTAGCGGCTTCGCGTGACGTGTGTGGAAGCGGCCTCACATATCCCAAGTCAGTCCAATCGGCGAAACAGCGTGGCCACGGCGTTGCCTCCGCCAAGACATAGCGCCGCGACGCCGAATTCCTTCTGCTGCCGGTCGAGCGCGTGCAGGAGCGTCACCGCGACCCGCGCGCCACTCGCACCGATCGGATGGCCTAGAGCAATGGCACCGCCATGGATGTTGACGCGATCCTCGGGAAGCTTCAGGCGTCGTTGGCAAGCCAACATCTGCGCTGCAAAGGCCTCGTTGACCTCGAACAGATCGATCTCCGGCAGCGTTCGCCCGCAACGGCGCAACAGTTGTTCAATTGCCAACACCGGTGCAATGAACAGGTCCTCGGGCTCAGTTCCCGCTGTCACGGTGGCCACGATCTCGGCGCGCGGTATCCGGCCATGTGCCGCCGCAAACGTTTGAGACGCGATCACCAGCGCCGCCGCTCCGTCGCTGATGATCGAGGCGTTGCCCGCCGTCACGGTGCCCTGCGATTCGAACGCGGGAGGTAAACCGGCGAGCTGTTCGATGGTCGAATCGCTCCGTGGTCCCTCATCGTGGCTGATCAACACTTCGCCCTGGCGAGTCCTTACCACAACCGGCACCCGTTCCGCGTCGAATGCTCCGGCCTGGTTCGCGGCGATCGCTCGCCGGTGGCTGTCGTTGGCGAATTGATCTTGATCGGAACGCGTGATGTTGTCGCGTTGCGCCAGTCGTTCCGCCAACACTCCCATCGATTGGCGAGACATCGCGCATTCCAGGCCGTCGAGTAGTAACGCATCGCTCAGTTGTCGATGACCGAGCCGCACGTCGTCACGCGCGAGCAGATACGGCGTGCGGCTCATCGACTCCATCCCACCCGCGACCACCACCGTGGCCTCACCCGTTCGAATCGCCTGCGCCGCCAACGCGATGGCTTTTAGGCCCGAGCCACACACCTTATTGATCGTCAACGCACCTATGCGAGCCGGAAGCCCCGCTGCCAACGCCGCTTGCCGAGCGGGAGCCTGTCCCAGACCCGCCGACACCACGTTCCCCATGATGACTTCATCGACTTGGTCCGGCGAGACGCCACTGCGTTCGAGCGCCGCCCGGATCGCGGTCGCGCCAAGTTGCGGTGCGGTACAAGTCGCCAGACTTCCGCGATACTTGCCCATCGGCGTGCGACAGGCCGCGAGTATAATCGGTGTCTCCATGCGGTGGCTCCTACTTGCCCAACTGATGGGACTGCATTCCCGATTTCGCAGAGTTAAGTTGCAGGTCGAATGCAGTCGCCTTGACGATCTTCAACTCGTCGCCATTCAGCTTAGCGAAACTATCGGTGAACGTGTCGTCCTCATCTCACGTTCGCGACGGGTGGGCCATGCATGAGGGCGCCAAGCGATATCAGGAGCTGGAGAGTCGCGATCACAAGCGGGTGAATGTTGGCACCTCGTGAGCGGTACGCGATGGGTGGGGGAGACTCACGCCAACTCGATGTGCGTTCCCAGCCCCTGACGGTGCGCCGCCAGTCGCTTTCCGACGGATCGGGCGTCACGACAGCGTGCCGCGCGTCGATACGCTGGGCGAACGTCGGAGAGTCTATGTCGGACGCAAGGCATAGAACCGACGTAAGCCCGATCGAAAGTAAGACGTAGCCGCGCAAGTCAACCTCGCCGAGCGTATGAGTACCGGATAGCTGCCGTATAGCACGGGGAATGCAACCTTCGCGCCACACGGCGACCCAGCTTCCATCAGTTGGTGAAACTACTTGATCCGTAAGGTCTTGAGCCATTCCCATCGAGACATGCGAGCCAACGATGTGGCGATCCCGCAACGTCGGCTGTGGACGAAACGCCACATGGGACGATGGCGATTAGGTTGGATTTAGCTGTGTCAACGCTCTTCATCCATCATGGAGGATCTCGACCGTCATTCGAGGCACCGCTTGCCCTTGTGAACTATGCTTTCGATGATCAACAATTGCTCCACTCGCGATTCGTGCGAATCCTCCTCCGATGACGGAAACAACCAAGGGCTAATGGAATGAACACGACCGAATCCACCGATCAACTCGCCAGGATCTTGTGTGGCGCGCAGCTTCCCGCACTCCCGCAAAGCGCCATCCGGTTGCTCGAACTTTCGCAGAATCCTCACAATGCGTCCCAGCAGTTCGCCGTGCCCATCGAATCCGATCCGGGGTTGACGGGCCAGGTGCTGAAGTTCGTGAACTCGTCCTACTTCGGGTTCGCCAACGAAATTTCCAGTGTCAAGCTCGCCATCTCGTTGGTGGGCATTCGAACGATCAAGAACTTCGCCCTGTGGAGCGCGGTGTTCAGCTTAGTCCCCAATCCCCGGTGCGGTCCCATCGATCTGAAAAGTCTGTGGCAAGACTCACTTCGTCGTGCGATCTTCGCGCGGCGATTCGGCCGGTTGCTCGGGCTACGCGATGCCGAAGAACTGTTCGCCGCCGCGTTGTTACAGGACATGGCGATTCCCGTATTGGCGAAGGAACTGCCCGTGGAGTATCAGTCGCTGCTCGAATTACGCCAAAACGGTCAAGTTAGTTTATCGGCCTTGGAACAAGCTCGTTTCGGCTGGAATCACGCCATTGCCGGAGCGATCATCGCGCGCCGCTGGCACCTCCCGTCCACATGTGCGGATTTAATCGCCAACCATATCTCGCTGGAGCAGTACTTGGCGCATCCCGATCCACCGCGTGAATCCCTGGCGGTTTCGCTATCGGCCTTGTTGCCGGCTGGTGTCGACGCCGAGTGGTTGGAGCGAGAGCGATTTCAAGCGGCCTATGAGGCGACCGTTCCCGCGACGGCCCCGTCGCTCGTGGAGTTCTTTGACGCGGTCGACCGCGAGTTTGTGGATTTCGCGCCGGTTCTCAAGCTCGCGACTCCAGCGAAACCGCTGGTGGATTGGTGCTCGCCGATTCCCGCGATGGCTTAACACACGTGGCCGTCGTGCGCGGCGGTTGGCTGGGTGCCTTGATTTGTCAACGCTGGTTTGGATTCTCGCCGCGCGCAGTTAGAATGGAGTCCTGGGTGAGAGTATCTCTCGCCGATTCCGTGCGGAGCGTGAGCGTGGTCAATTACGAGCGAGAAAAACGTCGGCAGCAACTGCGAGAGGTCGAGGGCTATCTCGAGCTGGTGATGTCCAGTCTCCAGCAATTCCCCTCGGTGTCCGACGCGAGCAATCGTCTGTTGCAGCGTGGCTTGAACATGCTGGAGCGATTGGATGCGGACGGGGGGCAGTGCGAGGAGTTGCTCTGCCTGCGCGGCGAAGCCCTGCGGATGCTGCAGCGTCATCACGAGGCCATCGAAGCTTTTAAGGAAGCGGTGGAATGGAATTCCGACAATGTCTCGACTTGGCTGGCGCTCGGGTGGTGTCAAAAACGCATCGGTCGACTTGATTTGGCGATCCAATCCCTGGAGGAAGCACAGTCCCTGGCTCCCGACCAAGCCATCATCTATTACAACTTGGCGTGCTACTGGAGCCTGGCCGGCGGCAAAGAGCAGGCCCTGACGTCGCTCTCGGAAGCCTTGCGACGCGAGCCGGAATTTCGCGAGCAGATTTCCGGCGAGA
>JBGTHH010001074.1:0-7327 GCA_041746275.1 Pirellulaceae bacterium
CTGCGCACCGACAACTCGAAATCGGTGACGGGAATACTCAAGATCTGAGCCAAGCGATCCTGGCGCTTCTGAGCTTCTTCGTCATAGAACATGTCGCGCGAGGCCATGGCGTCCTTGCAGAAGAGCCGAGCCCGCGCATGTGCCGGATAGACGTCCAAGATCCGCTGATAGCAATTCTGAGCCTGCTCGTAGCGCTGCTGATCCTCGAACATAATACCCAGGTTCAGCAGAGCGCCGACATGCGAGGGAAAGCAATTCGCCGCCCGCTGGTAGTAATCCATTGCGAGCGAATCGTTGCCTCGCCGATCGTTTTCCAATGCCAGCCCGAACAACGCGCCTGGATGCAATTCATGCGTCTCGACGGCTCGTTCATACAAAGCCACGACTTCCGCCGGGTTGCCGCCAATGGCCGCCACGGTTGCTCCGCGTTGGTACAAGTAATCGGCCGTCTGCTCGATCGGACCAAACAGATCATCCATGACCTTCATGGCTTCGGTCATGCGGCTTTGGTAACGCAACGTCTCGGCACAGGCCAACGCACAGGCATCGCTGTTGTAGCCGGCGATCTTGGCCGAATCGTAGGCTTGCAAGGCTTGGTCATAGCGGCCGAGCGCGAAGTGGCACTTGCCGAGGTAAAACTGAGCCACCGCCCCGCCGTCGGCTGAAGATAGGGTCTCCGATGCGGTGGCGTGCCGACCTAACAAATAATAGCACACGCCCAGACGCACCGCTGTGGCGGGAGAACGATCCTCGCGCCCCTCCAACTCGCTGACCGCGTCGCGCAAGACTTGGAATTGCGAGTAATCCTCAGAAATCGCCCGCGACAGCCGGCTGATCTCGTTCGGACCAAAAGAACTGTTCGAGAGGACGATTTCACGAAGTTCAACTTCGGTGCCAACAACTTGCGACATGCTTGAATACTCCAGACAACCCGTTAGCGGGCAACCAACGATAAGGGCCAGCGGTGGGAGTCGAACCCACAACCCCCGCATTACGAATGCGGTGCTCTGCCAATTGAAGCTACGCTGGCAGTCCAAAACCGCCGAGCCCAGTCGGCTTGCGATTTTCTGAATCTTTTTGGCGACAAGAGACTTACGTTAGGAAAACGTCCGTCGATCGTCAAGAGCTGGACCAAGGACGCGATCCCTATTTTCCCACCGTGACCACCCGAGCGGCGGCATTCACCTGGGGCATCGCGACCAATCCACCGAGTCGCCCCGTGTGGCATCGCTTCCGCAAACGAAATCCTGGCCAAAGCGGCGCGACCAATTAAAATGAGAAAAACTGGGGTCTCTAACGTGCCAACACCATATTGGCTAACTAGATGGCCAGGGGCAAGGCAACCATCAAGCCGATTCGCGTTAGAGACCCCACGGGCCAGTCCGATGAAAAGTTCTTGGGATTACGCTTTAAGCACGAATCGCGCCAAATCGCACAAGATTCTAGAAATCGCCCAAAAAGCCGGAAATTCGACCGCCAGTCCAGACATCGGGCCGCCCAGAACCAGCGAAAGCCTAAGTTCTTCACGAAGAGTTGTGGTGTTTGATCAAACACCATAAGACAACAACTCGGCGAAGTAACTTCAATTCAAACGTCTCGAAACTACTCCGCAGCCCACCGGGGCAGTGCCGCACTTTGCAACACCTCACCCCAAGTTGGCTCAGCAGAATTCATCAGGTCGCGGTTAGATCGTACCAGTGTTGTCGAACTGTGTGATCTTCCCCAGCCAAGATGGTCTGCTACAACAAAGCCACAAGGCCACACAGTTCCTGAAAGGACTTGGCAGGTGAACGCTTCCGGTCTGTCACTCCCCCCCACAGCTCGGCGCGTCTTGATTTCCCTCAACCCCAAGGCGGGCGCGAAATCGGGCCGTCCCGCCGTCGAACGTCTGCGCGATCTCCTGAGAGACGAGAAGTATTCCGTCGACGTGCTCAGCGATATCGATGAACTTACCGAGCAAGCCGAAACCTTGATGCATTCCCAGGAACTGCGGTGCGTCGTTTCGGCTGGTGGCGATGGAACCATGGCTTTGCTGGCGAACCGATTGTCATCGGGAATTCCGATCGCGGTGCTCCCCCTAGGAACTGAGAATCTATTGGCCAAGTACTTGGGAGCCGGCACGCAGCCCAGTGATGTATGCCGTGCGATCTCGGTCGGCTATGCGGAACGATTCGATGCCGGTCGAGCGGGGCAACAGCTCTTTCTCCTGATGGCTGGTTGCGGGTTCGACGCCGAGGTCGTGCGCCGGTTACATCAAGACCGCACGGGGCACATTCGTCATCTCTCGTACGCCAAACCGATCTGGGACGCCGTCCGCCACTACGACTACCCGCTGCTTACCGTCACGTGCGAGGCGGCTGTATCCGACACGACCGACGAGGTCCAAACCGTCGTCATCCCCGCTCGCTGGGCGTTTGTCGTCAACCTGCCGCGCTACGCGGGTGGGTTACGCATCGCTCCCCAAGCCAGCGGTCAGGACGGCTGGCTGAATGTTTGTACGTTTCAACAAGGTTCGCTCTGGCACGGCCTGCGCTATTTAAGCGGCATCGTTCTGAGACAGCATGGCTCGTGGAGCGACTGCGTTACCCTGCGTGCGAAACGAGTGCGAATTGAATCGGAACAGCCCGTTCCCAATCAGTTCGACGGCGACCCCGGCGGCCACCTGCCCATCGAAATTGACGTCCTGCCCAACCATTTGACCTTGCTGACATCGCCAGCGAGACGGCCTTAATCGTCGCGGGTGCGTGGCCGCGTGCTCAATTGGCTTCGCGGAGCTTCGTTTCGCTGAACGCCCCCGCCGGGAACTGGACGTTCAGCTTCAATCGCATGTACGTATACTCCTCGACCAAAATGGCTTTCTCATCGGGCTTCTTGGGCCAAGTGTATGTCTCGACGCGCAGCGGCACATGCAATTCGTCGTCAACATAGATGCTGGCCATGTGGTAGGCGAAGATATAGTCTTCCTCGGGATGGGTCACTTTGATATGCGTGCAACGGCGACCGTCAATCGTGGCACCGCGAAAGAATGACACTTCGGTATTCAAGCCTTCGGGGTCGACGCGGATATCGTGATAAGCCTGTTCGATCAGCCGTTCCACGACATGGGCCAGGCTGAGGTCCATAATCGGATAACGACTCTCGCGCTGAGCCGCCTCGCTATCGGGAGCGATGTTCATGACCACGTGGGCGAACCGCGGACCGCCACGACGGACCATCATCTTGTTGTCGTTCTGGCCTTCCACAAACAACACTTTTCTTCCCCGGACCTTGGCGGGCGACAAGTACTCGGTAAAGACCGCGAGCGGCTCCACGACCTCTCCGTCTTGTTTCTTCTCGTTCCGCATGAGGGTACGCAGGTATTCGTACTCGCGCAGGCGTCCATTGATCCGCTCGCGTTTGGCGAGCACACAAGCAAACGTCTGCACATGTTCGCGAATGTACTCATGATGCTGGACGGCGAACTGCAACGCCCGCGCCAGGGGATGTTCCTCCCAGCCCTCAGGTAACTGATCAACCTGAACGCGAGGAGGCTTGAGCACGGACTTGTCCACCTCAGGCACGGGCAGTCGCGCATCGATAGCCGCGTCGGCGTCCTCACCTCGAACCGTCAGGCTCGGGAGGGTCAGCACGATGAATAGGACGATCCACCAACCATCCGAGCGTGCCAAGGTGCAGCGAGTTTCCATACGGATCTTCCCGGTAAGAGCCTGTCCGAAAAGGGGTCTGACCCTTTGGAGGCGAGTCGATTTCACTAGGTTCTTGGTCTCGCTGGAGAGGGTCTGACCCCTTTTCGGACAGGCTCTACGCGAGTGCCACTACTTAGTCTAGCCGGTGATACGTGAGATGAGAGCACGCCGAACCACCGAGCTCGCATTTGTTAAAGTCTAGCGACGCCGTCAAGCGCGTGCGCGATGTGATCCACCGAATTGGCAGAATCGGCAGAGCTTGTGTCATGTTCGTAATCGGATCCCGCCCGCGAAAAGGTATCGCCGTGAGACCCCATCACTTCGTGCGATCCGCTTGTCGAAAGTCGTTTCCTAGCTCCACGAGTACGGAAACGAGCTGTTGCCAGTTCGCCGTCCGAGGACGCAATGTATTGCGCACCTCGATCTCGATCCCCAAATAGTCTGTCGGTGGAAACACTTTGCGCAAATGGGTCGTGAACCCATCCGTTCGGCCGAGATAAGGATAGTTGCGGCGAATTCGCCATCCGGGAAGACGCAACCGCAATTCGCCTTGCCAGACTTCCATGAGCTGACGCTCGGCCGACCGCGCGGAATCGTACAGCAGGCCAACATCGGCCGTTCGCGGCTGGCCATGCCAAACGGGCGTGAACGTATGCACCCCAACATGCAAGATCGTCCGAGGTTGGCTCAAACGCTGTCGGAGATGATTCTCCACGGCGGTGCGATAAGGGTGATAGTACTCGTCCAAAAGTCGCCGGCGCTCGGCGCGACTCAGTCCACGGCTGAACTCCGAAAAGAGGGCGGGATGCCACAGGGAGCGGTTCAGTTCCACGAGCAATCGTGTGGCCTGTCCCTCAAACAACTCACAGTTCCAATGACTGGCCAGCTCCTGAGCCAATTCGCGAGCGTGAGGATCATAGCCACGATGACTGCGCAGGACAGACTGCTGACCGCGAAACAGCGCCGCATAGACCGGTGGGACGGCGCGTGAGGCGTGTTCACAAGTGATGATCAATTCAGTCCGCATAAATCGAAAACATCTCGCCTTGCGCCAGACAGTCGCTCAGCTTGCGATACGTCTGCATTAGTCGGTCGCGTGTAGGTGTGGACGACACGTCGCGCATGATGCGGCGCGCGAGTGGCCCCTGTTGCAAGATAATCTGCAGCGCTGTCGCGGAATCACTCCGAGGCGGTGAAACAATGGGACTGACTCCGAGCGGATGTCCGTGTTTCGCAGGGACTTCGAATGGCTGCAAGGTGCCTGTCCCAATTGTTTCACTGCCACTCCGTGTTGGAAGCAACGGATCCGCCAAGTGTCGCCAGAGATCGATCGCCGTCACCCCTTGACTCGCATCCATGCCGAAGGCTCGTAGGTACGCCGCATCCGCGATCGGTGCTTGATCCGCCGCGCGAATCACATCGCCAAGTATCGTCGCCAGGCTCTCCGTCGAATACAAACGCTGTTCGGCACAGCTCAACCACTCTTCCGTAATCAGCCGCCGCAACACATGGACAATCAACTCACAAATCGCCAAGTCCGCGGCCGGACACTCCTGCACATCCAGTACGCGAATCTCGATAGCTTGCCGATCAAAGCGCGCGATCGCGCCACGAGCATTGAGCCACTCGTGCCGCAACGTTCCCGCCGGATCGAGTGCCGCGATGTCGGCGTACATCGGCGCGAAGATCCATCGCTCGTAATCCGCCCGCGTGAAGACCGGTTCGGGAACCACCAGCCCGCTGACTGATGGAACTCGACGAGCGTTCGATCGATACACATCGAGCCGCGTGTCGCACACGCCCGTGATCTGGCCTTCCATGATCGGCGAACTGGCCGCCAGCGCCGGGAGCAGTGGCAGGATCAGCCGAATGGCGGCATGGAGCTTGCCAAACTCGTCATCGTTGGCAAACGGTAAGTTGATATGCACACTTTGCAAATTGGCCCAGCCATGTCCGCTGCAATCGAAGATGCGATCGAACGTCTGATATACCGTGCTGTAATCGTGCGGCCATAACCGCATCTCGCGGGGATGCATCCAGGGATGCATGGCCGTGGGCAGGAGCCGCGCGCCGTGTGGCAGTAGCAACTCGTTGATATGCGCCACGTTGCTTTGGAAACGCTCCGCCAATCCCTCCAGCGTGGTGACCGGTTGAGCCGTCTTGAGTTCGATGACATGCAACGCCAATTCGTTGGACCACGCCACGTCGCCCAATTCGACTTCCGATTCGTAAGCCCCCGCGATCGCATGCAAGACGCGATCCGTAATCGGCAGCACATCCAACGATTCGGCCGCGACAATCATGTACTCGAGCTCGATGCCAAACACATCGAACAGACCTCGCTGCATGCTCATCCGCGAGCCCTTATCTTGGATTGCTCCAATCGCTTCAGGAACACGCCCATGATGCGCCGGTACAGTTCATCGCGCAGGACGAGGTCCTCTTCTCCCGAATCGATGGTTGGATTGTCGTTGACTTCGATGATATAGAAGCGATCCCCCGACTGTTTCACATCGACCCCGTACAAGCCGTTTCCAATCAAGTTCGCCGCCTTCAGTGCGATGCTCACGGCCTTCTCGGGTGCCTCTTCGATCGGAAACGTCTCGACACGACCATAGCGACCGTCCCCTTGCTTCTCTTGGCGGATAATCTGCCAATGGTTATCGGCCATGTGATATTTGCACGCGTATAATGGCTGGCCATCGATGATTCCGATTCGCCAATCGAACGTCGTGGGCAAGAATTCTTGTGCGACCACCAGATCGGATTCGGCCAGCAGTGTCTTGAGTTGCGCAGCCAACTCTTCGGTGGTTTCACTCTTGGTGACACCGACGGAAAAGGCACTGTCGGGCTTCTTCAAAACGCAAGGTAAGCCCAATTCGCGTTCGACAAGATCGGCGTTGTCGCGATGTACGATCAGCGTGCGCGGCGTGGGAATCTTCTGTCGGGTAAGTAATTCCGCCAGATAAACTTTGTTGGTACACCGAGCGATCGAGATCGGATCGTCGATGACCACCAAGCCTTGATTCGCGGCACGACTGGCAAAGCGATACGTGTGATGATTGACATAGGTCGTCTCGCGAATGAACAGCGCGTCGTATTCGGCCAGCCGCGCGTAATCGTCGCGCGTGATCAACTCGGCCCGAATCCCCAGCGACTCCGCCGCTCGAATGAACTTGTTCAACGCGTTCTCGCTCGACGGAGGCTCCGGATCCGCCGGATTGTACAGGATCGCCATGTCGTGGCGCATACGGGCTCGGCGCCGCACTCGACCGCCACGTCCGGAAAAATGCTCGGCGGCCACCTGAGCCACGAAGCGGCGATGTGATTCCGGAATTGCGTTCGCCGAAATCGTCGACGCTCCGGTTAAGAGCCAATGCTCGTCTTTGTCCCGCGAGAACTGTGCGCGCAGCAAGGGCGAAGGCAGTAAGTTGTACAGATGCCGACTCAGTCGATCGTACTTCTTGGCGAGGTTCCGGCCGAAGTAAATGCTCAGCGTGAACTTGTCGGCGTGAATACGCGACAGACTCCGTTGAATCAGCCGATCGAGTTCCTCGGAAACCAACCGCACGATCGCGGGCGACTTCAGATCCTGGATCGCATTCACGTTGGGCTGGGGGCGATGCCCGCGCGCCTCCGCC
>JBGTHH010001075.1:0-12687 GCA_041746275.1 Pirellulaceae bacterium
GGCTCCACGGTTGGGGACGACAGTGGGGCGACGACTTTGGCGATCGCTAGGTCTGTTCCCAACACCGAAAAACGGCAGAACCATCGCATGCACGGGAGCTGCGGTGGCCAGCGGAACCTGAAATCAACATCAACTCCCGCCGCCCCGTGATGCGGGTCGTTCTGCGGCGAGAAGGGGGCCGATGACTCCAAAACGCGGATATGCATTACTCCTGCTGATTGCCGTTTTGTGCTTTGGCTGCGATCGCGACGGTGCCGTTGCCCTGAGCGCAAGCAAGGCGAAAGCGAACGTTGAGGAGGCGACGTCCGACGGTGTCGCTGAGAAGGCCGACCGAGTTATCGATGTTCACTGGGACAGCAGAGTCGGTGTCCGAATTGCGGGCACGGCTTCGCGGATCCGTGTTACAAAAAGCCTTGACATCGCAGAGATGGAGAATAGGCCCACTTTTGTATTGCTGTTGAGCCGATTTTCTGCCACCGCAGGTAAGAGTCTACCTGAATCCGTGATCCTTGCTGGAAGGGTCGTTGACAACAACGCGGGCGCGCCACAGGAAGGAGTTTCGGTGTTCTTTGGATCCGATGCTCATCATCCCCGCCTTGCTGCTCTGACGGATGCCTACGGTGAATTCCGCTTTCGCGTTTGGCTGGGCGAGAAACGCGACGACGCGGTAACCAGTTTCCCAACTACACCGTCCCCAAGTATACCATCCGGTTTTGATGGCATTGTGTTCAACAGCGGAATGCGTACACGCCAACTTGCCAGCCCGGCCCTTAACGATGGAACGCTTTACATCGGTGGTTGTTTCGACGAATACATGGAGCTTACTTCCAGCTTTGCTTGCACTTACTCGCTCAAGGAACTGTTGGCTGCGTCGCAGAATGCGTCCGGGCAACAAGTAGGAGGCAATGGACACCCCGATGAATTGCAGAACTAGCGGATCGGGATAGGGGCCCGGTTGCCCGGGACCCCTCCCACAACACCTAGCATGCGGGTCCGCACTAGGCGGTTCCGCGAAGAGATGCTAACTCGTACCAGAGTTGCTTTAATGACAATAAGCCTTGTTGCGCAAGCCACTTGTTAGGCATCGCGTAGCGTAAGGCGGGTGTACGAGACATCCGCCAATACTTCTTGCGACTGATCGCGTGCTTGATCGCCATTCCGAGGCTCACGCCCAGAGCGACCAGCTTCTTCACCTTCGTGCGAGGATGCCGCCACTGTTTCCAGTAGCACATCCGCACGCGGCGTCGAATCCAGCCGTCCAAATCAGCGAAGTCATCGAACTGACGAGCCAGACCGAAGTAACCTATCCAACCTCGCACATAACGGTTGAGGTCACGGGCACCGACGCGCAGCGGTGGTCGGCGGCGTTCCATCGAGATCCCACGACTGCGACCCGTGAGTTCCTTGATGCGTTGCTTGAAGGCTTTCAGCTTCTTCGGTGCGACTTTGATCGTCACACGTTTGCCAACAAAAGTGAACCCCAGGTATTCGCAGCCCAGGGCCGGCCGCACGCTGCTCTTCTCCTCGTTCACCACGAGTTTCAAGCGTTGCGTGAGGAACCGCTTGACCGACGCGAATACGCGATGGGCACTCCGCTCGCTACGCACGAAGATCTGAAAATCATCGGCGTATCTCACGAAGTGTAATCCACGGCGTTCGAGTTCCTTGTCCAAGTCGTCCAGCAGCACGTTGCTTAACAAGGGGGAGAGCGGCCCGCCCTGTGGCGCGCCTTCTTCCGTCGGTTGCAATACGCCCTCGACCATCACGCCCGCTCGCAAGTAGCGGCCGATCAGTCGCAGCAAACGCCGGTCGTGAACCTTGCGGCTCACGCGGCTCATCAACACATCGTGCTGACACCTGTCGAAAAATTTCGACAAATCAACGTCAACGCAATGAGCGTGACCTTGCCGGATGATCCGTTGCACTTGCTTGGCAGCTTCATGGGCAGATCGGTTGGGGCGGAAGCCGAAGCTCGATTCCGAGAATGTCGGGTCGAAGATCGGCGTTAAGACTTGCACGGTGGCTTGTTGGATCAGGCGGTCGAGCACGTTTGGAATGCCGAGCAAGCGATCGCCTTTGCCACCGGGTTTCGGGATGGTTTTACGACGCACCGGCTGTGGTTGGTACGTCCCTTCCACAAGCTGTTGCCGCACCCCAGCCCAGTTTTCATGGGCCCAATCCTCGAACTCAGCGATCGTCATGCCGTCGGGTCCGCGACCAACCTGCGGTCGGTGCCCGTCCCCGGTTCCCTTTGACTTGACGCCAAGCGCGTTGGAGGTTGCGGGGTGAGACAATCAACTCCATCAAAGCGTCCTCGGGGGACACGTCCAAGGCTGGCTGATCGGTGAGCGCCGGATCGGTTGGTTCCGTGCGGAATAATTTCGCCTTGCGTGCCCACTGTTCTTCGCGAGCGAAGTCCAGGGGTGGTTGCCAGGCACCTCGATCCGAGTTCATCGGTAGCTCCTCCTTGTTCTTCACGGTTCGGTCCTTTCTGTCGTTATTGGTGTTAACGGGTCAGTACTACGACCTCTGCTGCAAACTGCACACGACGGCGAGGTTTCCCCAGCCGCCTCCGGTTTTCGAGCAAGCTCTAATCCCGGACACAGGCATGCAGTCTTCCCTGGATAAACCGGCTAACCTTCGCTGCACAAGCTCTTGATTTACCAATCCGCCCGAACGAGATGGTTTCGCTCAAGGTAGGCTGACTCACCTGGGCGAACCGGCCTTGTATCAAGTTTCTGTTCGTAGCCTCGCAGCTTTGATGAGAATGCGTCCGGGTGGCGTTGTTACAAACCCGGCGTTTACGCACACATTCGCGGGCTTCTTTCCCACGGTCGGTCGCCCTTCCGCAGTTGCCCTCATCTAGTACTTGCGCCTTTGAGGATTACATTTGGTATACTGCCTTCCGTAAAAGGGTCTCGTTCTCGTACAGGGGACTCGCACCCCACAAGTTAGTCGGCATGCCAGGCATACCCATGGCGTTCCACGGGAGCGGCCGGCGACGTCGCTTTTGAAATGGAAATCGCTTTCGGCCGCCCCGCGAACTTGGTCGTTCGTCGAGTCAAAGTCTCCACCCGAGGGTGTGCATTGCCTGATCCCAAAACGCTGCAGATCGGCGACCGCATTCGCATTTTGCGAGTACCAGAAAACGATCTGCATCAACGCGCGAACGAGATTGCGTCCGACACTGAAATGGCAGGATGGACGGCCGACAGTATCGAGCGAATCATCGCGCAGACTCCAGTTGTCCGGATTTCCCAGATCGATGAATACGGTTGCATATGGTTCGAGACGACACTTATTGGACCTGACGGAACGGAAGAACTCCATACCTTGATTGTCTACGATGATGACACCTGGGAACCTGTTGCCGAAGGAGGTCGATAGCCTTCGTTCGCGGGGTTCGTCGTGATACAATTCCGCGATGAACACGGTCTACATTGAAACAACGATCGTCGGCCACATCGCTGGCCGCGTACAAATTGACCCTCTTGTCGCAGACCGACAACAGGTGACGCGCGATTGGTGGCGTGACCACGCACCAGCCTACGACGCATTCCATATCGCCATTGCGGCGGTCAATGGTGTAGACTATTTGCTGACGTGGAACTATAAGCACATTGCGAATGCGACGCTCCGGAGTCGCATTGAACAGGTGTGTCGCGACGCTGGCTTTGAGCCACCGATCATTTGCACACCAGACGAACTCGTGGGGACCGACGATGGTTCATAACCCGATCACTGAAGAAATCCGAGCAATACGCCACCGCTTGGCTGCGCAGTTCGATAACGACGTGTATCGGATCGGTGCCGAGTTGCGTCGTCGCCAAGCTGCGTCTGGTCGGCGAGTCGTTCGGCTGCCAAGTCGTCCACCGGTGGCAATCAGGACGAACAAATCGGTCAACCGGAGTGGCAATCTATCGGCGGATTGACGTTTACTCCTTTGGCAACGTCACTCAACTATTCACGTTTGCCTCTGTGATGCCGCCCGGTTACCGCTGTCGTTCGCCGACTGACGACTGGTACTCAAATGACCAATACAGCTCATTCGTCAATTGCGATTCCGCTGATCTCGACGTACTGGCTGGCTGCCACGGTGATCTCGATCGCGGCAATGTTGGCGTACGACCCGTACACGGACGCTACTAAACTTGTATTTGCCCCACTTCTGACGTTCTTTCCTTTGCTTTTTGCGACCGGATTCGCGTTTTCACCCACAACAAACCCAGTCCCGATCGGGATCCTACTCTGTGTCTTGGTTTACCCGACAATATTCATCTTGTTGGCTAACTTGACTCGGCGATATCAACTTCCACCGGTTGCGGTTGGGCTAGCTGGTGGAATGGTCAATGGCATTTTGGCGGGTGCTTGTTTTCGTGCTATGATTCGTTCCTTATGAATCGCTCTACGGCAAGGCGGCGAACCATCGCATGCACGGGCGAACTGGAAATGGTTTGATGACGAGCGGGGGGAGATCCCGCCGGAGTAACTCCTAGCCCAAGGCTCCGCGCGCGAGTGTTGCAGCCAACGTATAAGGCGAGTCGCCGAAGTCGTTGGTTGAAGCGTACACAGAAAGGTAGCGAGGATGAAAGGCAAGGGACTGGCTGTCCCGCCCTGAATGGTATTGAGCTCCGAAAGCGTTGTTTTCTGTTGGAATCTGCCCAAGGTCTGGGCATGCCCGAAGGCAATATCCCGCATCGCGTCATGGCGAGTGATGCGGGAAGACCCGGAGTCCAAGGCCCATTCGCGTTACACACGACGTCGTCAAGGCAACCAGTGAGACCCAGAGGTTCTTGAACTGACCTGAACACCTATCATGGAAGATTCGAGTATGCCCACCGAGCCGCAGAGGCGAGAACGGCAAACGACGCTCTGGGAGTCGGATGGCCGAATAGTACCGCTTTCGCTTGCAGACCAAGCAAATGAATCGAAACCGGGTCGACCCAGAGGGTGCCCCGCGGTGTAGGGAAGGCCGACCAACCTTCGGTCCGGATCGAGGGGGACAGCCATCTTTCTCGTTAGCTTATCGTTTGCTGCTGCCGCGATCAACAAACGAGATGGCGTGAAGGAAAAAACGACGACCGACGCGGAGAGACGCAACTCCACCTTGAGCAATCGAAGAGTCTTCGACCGGAGTAGAGCGACGCTACCCGAACAAGTCCATCACCGGTTTGCCCGTGGTGATGGGACGCGAAATGCCGCTGTTGTTCTGAGGCTCGTTCAGCGGAATGTCGAGGGCGTGGTAGATCGTCGCGGCCAACTCTTCGGGGCGAATGGGGTTGCTGGTGGGATACTCGCCGTGTTTGTTCGACTTGCCGTACACTTGACCTCCCGCGATACCCGCGCCAGCCAAGATGGCGGAGAAACATTGGGGCCAGTGCTGGCGTCCCGGAGGTAGCTGCGTCAGGACCTTGGGTGTACGACCAAACTCACCGGTCACCACCACCAGCGTGTTGTCCATCATGCCGCGCTCCTTGAGGTCGGACAACAGCCCGGACAGCGCTTGGTCCAGCCGCGGCAGGCAGAATCCCATGCCATAGGATCCATCTCCGAAGGCGTCGCCCATGCCCATGTTCCCGCCATGCATGTCCCAACTGCTACTGGGTGGGCCCGCCGTGTCGTGCGGTGCCTGGCCCGTCCAACCGTTGACCGTGACGAACCGCACACCGGCCTCGACCATGCGCCGAGCCAGCAACAAATTCTGGCCGAGCGGATGGCGGCCGTAACGGTCGCGCACCTTCTCCGGTTCGCGGGCCAAGTTGAATGCCTCCCGACCCTCGGGGCGAGTCATGGCTTCATAGCCTTTCTCGCGCAAGTCCGACCAGTCCACACCGCGAGCGTCCTTGGCCAGCGCGTTGCTCTCCAAACTGGTAAGCAAGCTGCGGCGCTGCGCCAAGCGATCCGGGTCGCCCAGGTCATAAATCTCCGGTGCCTGGAAATTGTCCATCGCCGGATGATTCTGGGCCGAACCGACGAACACGGGTGCGTAGGCCGAACCAAGGTAGCCGCCGATGCCAATGTTCGGCGCGCAAAAGACCGGTGGTCCGACGCACTTGATGAGCCACGCGTTCGAGACGATGTTGCGTTTACTCGGGTTGTGCTTGGCGACGAACGAGCCCAGGTAAGGCTGGTCATCGGTGACACCTTGTTCCACGCGTTTCACGGACTGACCGCTGAGCAGGTTATGCATCGCATCGAAGTGATTGCTGATGCCGCCTGGATGAGTCATGGAATTAATAAGCGTGAACTGATCGGTCAGCTTCGCCAACTGCGTGTGCATCTCGTTGATGCGCATGCCGGGCACTTTGGTGGAGATCGGTTGGTACGGTCCTCGGATCGTATCGGGTGCATCGGGTTTCATGTCCCAAGTATCGATATGGCTCGGTCCGCCGCAGAGCAACACAAAGATACATGACTTCTCAGCAGCCACGGCCTGGCCGCTTGCATCCAGCTTGTCGCTGCCCATCACCACTCCCGGCAGGCCCAGCGAAAGTGTGCCCAAACCCGCTGCCACGAGTGCCTGCCGTCGGTTCAGTTCCAGAGTGTTCATGAGGATACCTGTATTCGGTTCGGTTCACGAAGTCGGTGGGCGGGACGTGCCATGCCAGCCATTTTCGCAAAGGGATTTCTTCACTTGAGTCACCACGATCACTGGCCAGAATAGCGTAAGCCAAACGCCTGTGTCGAGTCAATTCTTTTGGAAGTCACCACGATGGTGCGGCAAGCCCTGTTATCTCTGCCTTGGAATTAGTCCCGAGATTGATTACCGATTTAGCGGAACGGCGCAAGCCGTCCGGGCTCGCAGAACCGGTGGGCTTGCGCCCAACCGCTACTTTCGATTGGCGGAGCTTATTTCGCGACAGTTCTGTAGCGAGCCAAGCGGACTTGACGAAAGCCAGACTTTGGCACGATATCTTTACTAGCGGTTTCCGCAGTCAAGAAGAGTTGACCACTCCCCCAGGAATCAGGATGCGACAAGGTACCATTCATGAAGGCATTTGGTATTGGGTGTCTCGAACTTGCGATCGTGTGGGTGATCGTCGGTTGTGGACTACATTGGTTATTCCAGGATCGCTTCACTCCTCCGGGACCTAAATACGGAGCCATCCTCGGAGGGATGTTCGTGGCCAGTGGATGGGGACTGTTTCGCAACGCTCTGCAAGCACGCGAACAAGTCGCTTTGATTCGCCGCTCGCTGATGGGCGATTGGCCCAGGGATGGAGCTGCCTGCGCCGCCGTTGGACCGGCGGTGACGCTGGGCCAGCCGTTACTCACTCCCTTTCAGCGAAAGCCTTGCGTCCTGTATTCGTATGAGCTGTCTCGAACGGATCGGGTGCAGGTGCGCAGCTCCAAAGGGAGTCGCACGGAGACGCGCCGCACGGTGTATCTGAGCGGCATTGCCATGGTCCCCTGGGAGGTGCGCTCGCATTCGGGGTCCATCAAGGTTGTGGGATTTCCCGTCCCCGACCAATTTCCCGTGCATAAATTCGCCGCGACCCGCTTCGCCTCGTTGCTCCGCAGCTTCCATTCGGAAACCGAGTTTACCGATGTCGGAAAATGGGAAGTGGGCAAGATGATCGATCATGCGAAAGCCATCCTGACCGAGGACGATGGGCAATTGCGACAGGACTTGAGATTCGAGGAAGCCACGCTCGTCATCGAGTCACAAGGTGGGCTCGAAGGCTGTGAACTGGTTGAACAATACATTCCGATCGACGAATCGATCTGCGTCCTGGGCAGTTACGACGGCCTTCGCGGTGGATTGGTCAACCGGCTCAGCCAGGGTGGCTTGCAGGCCCTACCCGGCGATGCGCAATTGGGAATGGTGATCCTTCGTACCCGCAGCAGATTCTATGGCGGATTGGCCATCATCCTGGTCGCATTAGGCACGCTGGGTAGTTTTGGCTTGTTGACGCTCCGAGAGAATAGTCACGGCCTGCGGGCGGATCGCGACCAGGCACAAGCTGCGGCGCTGGTCACAGCCATGGAGGCCGAGGATATTGACGCCATGGCTGCGGTTCTGAAGCAAGGTGCTTCGCCGAATGTTGTGGATAACCAAGACCGGCCCATTTTGCATGGAGTCACTTCACAGGCCATGTTTGATTTGCTCGTCGAGCATGGCGTCTCGCTCGAGGCTCCCGACGCTTACGGACGTTCGCCCTTGCTGGCGGCCATGAGCTCTCGTAACTCGCCGTTGGTTCAGTTGCTGTTGAAAGCCGGCGTCGATGTGAATCGAGCCCAAGAGGGCTGGGGACGCGTACCGCTGGAGGTGGCCTTCGATCGCGGAGACAAGGAACTGATGCTGCAGCTCCGGGAGCTGGGAGCAACCGGAAAACTGGTAACGCGTCAATCGGGACAGCCCCTGACCGATGTGATCACTGCGCAATTCGTGCAACTGCTGCAGACCTACAGCGAAGCGCTCGACAGCCTCGATGCGAGTGTTGTCGAGTCCGTGACGGACCAATGGCCACAGGAGTACTTCGAAAGGGTGCAGCGTGGATTATATAGCCAGACGCGTCCCGTTACTTGGCAAGTTGAAGAGGGTTATGTGCATGAGGATGTCGCGACGGTCATCGCCGTGGGTCAAAGTCGCTCTGGTGGCCTTGAACGCTACGTTATAACGTTCATCCGCAGGGAGAATCGTTGGCGCATTCGTCGAGACCATTGGGATGAACGGCACGAGTTTGCGTTTTAACCCAAGGGACAATAATTGCTCCTGGCGATTGGTGCGCGCTGACGTGTGTTGGCGTGGCTCGTCGGGTGGTAACACCGTGTTGCCTCAACGGATCGCGTCGCGGCGTTGATCAAACCTCCTCCTCAAGTTCCCATTCCCTTCCTTTTCAAGTCTTATCTGCGACCCGGTTGCATAGCAAAGCCCAGGGTCAGCGGAGCGGCAATAGCGGCGAAGCGCCACCCTGGTTCGCCTACGTCGCTCGCCCTAAAATGCGACGAGTCGAGATGAATAAGGAATGCTGCTCGGCGTCGATTGGGTTAGAATGGGACTCCGACCAAATGCTCCCACCGCGAGGATCAAGCATGTCAAGCAAGCACGCCACACGCAGAGATTTCATCAAGTCTTCGACCGGAGCTCTGTTAGCCAGCGCGGTCGTACCTCATGCCGTGCATTCGCCTACGTCCGCACAGGAAAAACCTCGTTCGCCGAACCAGCGATTGGGCGTCGGTGGAATTGGGTTGCGATACCAGGGTTCGGTGATCACCCACAAGGCGCAACTGTATGGCGAGATTGTCGCCGTCTGCGATGTCGACCGGCATGTCCGCGAGCAGGCTCGGGCCGCGTTCGGCAGCACGCCCAGCATCTTCGAGGATTATCGCGATCTGCTTCAACGGAAGGATGTCGATGTCGTGATGATCGGCGCGCCCGATCACTGGCACACCAAGATGGTGATCGACGCGTGTCGAGCCGGCAAGGATGTCTATTGCGAGAAGCCGCTCACGCTGACCATCGACGAAGGCAAGCTGTTGACGCAGGTCGTGAAAGAGACAGGTCGCGTGGTGCAAGTCGGCTCGTGGCAAAGGAGCGATCATCGGTTCCGCACCGCCGTGGAACTCGTCCGGCAAGGACGCATCGGCAAGCTGCAGCAGGTCGAAGTCATTCTAGGAAAAAATGTGACTGGTGGTCCGTTCCCCCAGCGGCAGCCACCGAGCAATATCAATTGGGAGATGTGGCAGGGTCAAACGCCTGAAATGCCCTATCTCGAGGAACGATGTCATTACACCTTCCGCTGGTGGTACGAATACTCGGGAGGTCAGATGACTGACTGGGGCGCGCATCATATCGACATCGCGCAGTGGGGTATCGATGCCTTGCCCGTCGAGATCGAAAGCGCCGCGAAGTTACCCTCGGTCGCGGACGGGTATAACGTCGCGATCGATTACTTCGCCAAATACCGCTACGCCAATGGAGTCGAGATGACGGTGAGCGACACGGGTCGCAACGGCATCATGTTCACGGGGACGGCGGGGCGGTTGTTCGTGAATCGCGGCACGCTATCGGGCAAGGCCGTCGAGGACTTGGCCAGCCAGCCGCTGCCTCGCGAGAAGTTCCAGGTCTATGACTACGACAATCTGGAACGCCCGGAGCGAGCGGGCAAGTTGGACGCGATCATCAATCACATGGGGAACTTTTTTGACTGCGTGCAATCGCGCCGCCAACCATTGTCGGATGTTGTCAGTCAACATCAGAGCGTCAGCACCTGTCATCTCGGCAACATCTCGATGCGTTTGGGGCGAACCTTGAAGTGGAACCCCGATCAAGAACAGTTTATCGACGACGCCGAGGCGAACACTTGGCTGCGACGCGAGCAGCGCAGTGGCTATGAGATTGTTTAACCACCGCCAGAACCAACATCGTGGAATGGACGTTACTACCAAACCATTCAGCCTGGAAAGGCTGACGTACTTCACCCTCCAGAACTAACCTCGTGGAATGGATGTTACTACCAAACCATTCAGCCTGAAAAGGCTGACGTACTTCACTCTCCAGAACCAACCTCGTGGAATGGATGTTACTACCAAAGGGAATGATATGCGATATTTGTACGTGATGACGCTCTTGCTCTGGGGGATGACTTCCCCGGCCACGTGTGCGGAGTGGGCCGAGTTTCGTGGCCCGACGGGACAAGGCTTCGTCTCCAGCGAGCAGCTTCCCTTGACGTGGAGCGAAACGGACCACGTCACTTGGAAAACGGAGATCCCCGGCAAGGGTTGGTCATCGCCCGTTGCCAGGGACGCCCGGATCTGGTTGACGACCGCCATTTCCGAAACGCCGACCGAAGCGCAGATTGCTCGGCAATTGCAAGAGTCGGGGCTGGACGAAAAGCAATTCAAGCAGCTTCAGGTGTCGGGAGCACTGTCGTTGCAAGCGATCTGTCTCGACCAAGCGACGGGACAAAAGTTGCACGAGATCGAGTTGTTTCGCGTGGAAGCCCCCGAAGCGATTCATTCCACCAACAGCTATGCCTCGCCCACACCCGTGCTCGAAGCGGATCGAGTGTATTGTCACTTTGGAACCAATGGCACCGCTTGCCTCGATTCGGAGACCGGCGAAGTGCATTGGAAGCGTCAGATTCCACTACAGTTCAGCGTGGGTGCGGGCAGCTCGCCTGTGGTTTACCACGATGTGCTCGTGTTGGTCTGCGACGGGATCGACGAGCAGTTCATCTTGGGGCTGAACAAGCACACGGGTGAAACGCTGTGGAAGACGCCTCGCCCGCCGATTCGCAACACGGATGGACAACATCGCAAGGCCTTTTCCACGCCGCTGCTGGTGTCGGAAGGAGGACGCGATCAATTGGTGATTTGCGGCGCTCAGTGGGTGGTTTCCTACGATCCGCAAACCGGCGAGGAACGTTGGCGCGTCGATCATGGCGAAGGCTTCTCCAATGTGCCGCGTCCGGTTTACGGCCACGGAATGGTCTATATCTGCACGGGCTTTGGCAAGCCGCAGTTATGGGCGATTCGTGTCGACGGTGCCGGCGATGTCAGCCAATCCCATGTCGCTTGGCGCGCTACTGGCCAGATCTCCGCCAAGCCCTCGCCGGTCCTGGTCGGCGACCTCCTGTTTGTGATCGGCGATACGGGCGTGGCATCCTGTTTCGACGCCCACACCGGTAAGGAAGTCTGGAAGCGGCGTATCGGCGGGAACTACACCTCGTCACCCATCGCCACTCGGGACCGCGTCTACTTGTTTAGCGAAGAGGGAGAGACCACGGTTCTGCGCGCCGCGCCGGAATACATCGAGTTGGCGAAGGGTCACGTCGAGGGCAAGCTCATGGCCTCGCCGGCGGTGCTCGGCTCCACGATCTTCTTGCGATCCGACACGAAGCTCTATCGAATCGAGTGATCATGATTAGCGAACAGCAGCGACAGCAGTATGTCGACGAAGGTTACTTCATCCTGGAGCGTGTGATCTCCGACGAACAATTGCGGATTCTGCGCGATGCCTGTGAGTATTTGATCGACGTCATGCACGCCGAGATGGATCGGCAGGGAACGGATCACATTCACATCAGCCATCGAGGGAAGCGATATCATATCGCCAAGCAGTATCAGCAAGCTCCGCGATTGGACGAGTACGTCTTCAGCGAGCTAATGGCCGAGGTCTGTCGCGCGACGATCGGCGACACGGCGTACTTGTTCTACGACCAGTATGTCGTCAAGGCGGCCGAGCAGGGAATCAAGTTTTCATGGCATCAAGACGGCGGCTATTTGGGCTTCCCGCATCGTCCTTACGTCACGGTCTGGGCCGCCGTCGATGACATGACGCTGGCCAATGGCACCGCGGCCGTCATGCCGTTCTCGACCATCGGCATTCGAACGTTGGTGGAACATGTGCGCGATCCGCTCACGGGGGACAAGACGGGATACTTCGGCTCGGAACCGGGCATCCCCGCCATCGTCCCAGCGGGAAGCTTGGTGGTGTTCAGTTCCCTAACGTTCCATCGCAGCGGTGCCAACACGACCGATCGCATGCGACGCGCTTACGTCACTCAGTATTCTCCCGAGCCAATTTATAAGCCGGGGACCGACGAGCCGATGCATCTGGCGGTGCCGTTTTTGGACGCCGGCCAGATCATCTATCCAGCACGAATAGGGAGTTTGGCATGATGGGACCGCTTGATCGACGAACCTTCCTGGCCGGAGCTGCCTCGGCCACCGCATTGTCGG
>JBGTHH010001076.1:0-4946 GCA_041746275.1 Pirellulaceae bacterium
TAGCTGGTTGCTAGCCGAGCATTCACGGTGTAGTCGCCGGGCGAAAAACACGAAAACCTCAACGAAAATCTACCTGGAGCTGAGGTGGCGGAACGCGTAAACTCCCGCTCGTCGATTGTTCCTCATGCCTGGGAACGCGGCGACGTGAACTGGTTTCTGCGTACTTGCTCAGAGTTACTCCATGTGGCCTTTACCGACGGCGAAGCGAGCGATTGTCGTCGCCGGCTGCTTGGCCATGGCCTATACGCAATTGACCATGTCCCCGGCCATGATCGAATTCGCTCGGTCGCATGGCGGGACTGGATTGCACATTGGCATCCTGGGTGCACTGCCGACCGCGACGCTTTTTATGCAGTTCGTCGCCGCCGTGCTGGTGAATCACTTACGGTTCCGGCGTCGCATTTGGTTCGTTGTATCGGTCGTGCAACGCTTGGCTTACCTTCCGTTAGCCCTGGGGCCGTGGTTATATCCTGAACTGCCGAACGTCTACTGGGTCTGGGGCGTCATTGCCGTCACGGCGGCCAATCACAGCATGCTGCATTTTTGTTCGCCGCTGTGGCTCTCGTGGATGGGCGACTACCTGCCTCGCGAAGGGCTTAGCCATTTCTGGGGCCTGCGACATGTGTTCATGCAGTGGACTGCGGCTCTGTCGTTACTCGCCGCAGCGGCGCTGCTCTTTGGCAGCGGTTGGGGAATTGACGTGGTGTTCGCCACGTTGATTGCGGTGGGCGCGGCGGCCGGGGTTGCCGACATTTTGTTCTTTCTCAAGGTCGAAGAACCGCCGGTCACGCCGCTCCCTCAGCCGACGTTGCGGCGAGTGTTTTCCGCGCCGTTTCAGAACCGCTACTTTCGCAGCTTCATTGCCTACGCTTGTTTCTGGAACTTCGCGGCGATGATCAGTTCTCCGTTCATCAGCCTATACCTGCTGGATTACTTACAGGTCAGCCTGTCGAGTGTGTTGATGCTCTGGGCCGTCTCCTGGGCCGGAGGCGCGTTTCTGTCTCGACAGGTGGGGCGACTCGCCGAGGAGTTTGGTAACCGTCCGTTGTTGATCTTGTGTACCGCACTTAAGCCCATCAATATGTTGGCCTTGCTCGTCGTTCCCTTTTGTATGGAGCTGCTTTATTGGGTTCTCGTGCCCGTGTTTATCATCGATGCCTTGTTGAACGCGGGCATCGCCGTCGCCTCAAACGGCTTTTTGCTGAAGAACTCGCCGCAGGAAAACCGCACGATGTTTATTGCGGCGGGGACAGCCTTGGCCGGCATTGTTGGCGGAGTCACTGCGATCTTGGCGGGAGCTTGGTTGACCCTGTTTCGCGAGCCAATCGGCATGTGGCTCGGCGTGCCGATCGTAGGCTATCACGTGCTGTTCGCGTTCAGTCTGATCATGCGGTTTGCCGCCATCCGACTGGCTCGTGCCGTGCATGAACCACAGTCCAGCAGTGCGCGTCACGTCATGTTGCAAGTCATCGGCATCACGCACCACAGCCTGTGGCGGTTTCCACTGGGTCTGTATCGTTCGGCGGATTTGATTGTCGAGACGGAGGTGGGTCCGACGAGTCAACCCGAGCCCGAGAAGATCACCATCACCGCCGCTTGAACCCACGACTTCACTTCATCAGCGAATGGCCTCGTTCAGCATCATACTGTTCGGCACGCTGTGGCGATTCATCAAGCCCGCTTCATCTGTCTCGACAATCGTGGAGACAGGGCCGACCTCTCGCACGGTGCCTTGGTATCCCGCCACCGACACACGATCACCAGCTTGAAATCTTTGACGCAGATAGTAGCCGCACAGGATGCCCGCCATCACATCACGCCCGCCCAAGCCAAAGCTCAAGCCCAACGCCAGGGCGACGGCTCCGAATGCAATCAGGATCGCGTAGTTCAACAGTTCGAACTTGATCTCCAATTGCTCGAAGGCGGCGATGAACGTCATCAGCGCCAGGATGTAGTAACATCCGCTGGCCAGTTGTTGTGCATACGAAATGCCCACGCGATCCGCGCTGGTCGCAATCACGCCACGCAGAAATGCTGCGAGCAAGAGCCCGATGACCACCAACACCGTGGCGACCAGCACTTTCGGGATATAGGCCACGACGCGTTCGATGGCTCCCGTCACACCAGGCAAGTTGAGGATATCGAAGGCCGCGACCAGAAATACCGACAAGAGCAGCCAGAAGATGATCGCGCCCACGATCTGCGGAACCGTCCGCGTGACGCCCGCTTGCTCCATGGATCTCGCCAAACCGCTTCGTTCGGCGGCGTGCTGCAATCCGAGCTTGGTCGAGAGGGTCGTGATCGCGTTGGCCAGCAGGCGAGCCACGATGTAGCCGATGATCATGACGATCGCGGCGGCCAACACCTTAGGTGCCAGCTCGATAACTTGCATGAAGGCCGACGTGAAACTATCGACGAGGGCATTGGTGGATTGCGTCGCCGCTTGAGTCAACTCCTGCGCGGCGAGTCCTCCCACTTCAGTTACGGGATTCGTGTCATTTTGCATGATCTTCTCCTTCTTTGCGGAACTCGCCCGTCAAACTAAATCGACAAGCACCCAACATGGCTTGGCCGAAATGCCCGAAGGCGTATGGAAGTACTTGAAACACAAACTCGGTCAGATGCAGCGTTACCAACAACGGATTGAGGCGTTGATGCACGGGCTGGTTGAACTCGCGGGGACGTTCGGGGACAACGTCATTGGTGAGTTGGTTGAGCACGTTGTCTGCCATGGTTACTCCTCCTGCCCAAACGAATGTTCGGGGAATCGTTGACGAAGTCTCTCCCGAGCTCGACTGACTCGCATCTTGCAGGCGCTGACCGACAACTCGAATAGCAACGCCAAATCTTCGTAACTGTAGCCTTCGGAATACTTCATGATGAGCAGGGCTCGATCCTCTTCCTCCAGTGTTTCGAGCATCCGCGCCAGATCGATGACGGCTTCAGGATGATCGCCGCGCATCTCCCGGTGCTGTCGCTGGCTTCCCAGATCTTTGGCGACGTCCTCGTGCCGTCTACGTCGGCCTCGACCACGTCGGAGCATCAAGCTGGTTTTAATGGCAATGCCCGTCACCCACGTCGAATACTTGCTACGCCCCGCGAACTGTTGGCGTTGCAGGAACAGACTGACAAACACCTCTTGCACGGCGTCACTGGCATCCTCGGCATTTCCCATGAGTCGAAAACACACACGCCAGACCCGATCCTGAAAGCGGTTGACCAGCGCCACAAACGCGGGTCCATCCGAGCCCTCGCGGGCGGCCTCGGCCCCCAATTGCTCGTCGCTAAGCTCAGACGTTTCCACAGCGACTTCCACAGGGACCATCCGGGCCAACCGAGAAACTCAACGACCGGATTCTCTGTTGCCCGTGAACCGGGATTGGTCACATTCCCTGGCGGACGGTACTCCTCCACCACCCGCAGTACAACGTAAACGACCGGGTGGGGTCAAGATCGACTCAGATAAGGGGTGGCGATTCCGCAAGCCGGCGCGGCTCATCCACCACGTCCCGTCTGTCCGAAAAGGGGTCAGACCCTTTGGAGGCGGGTCGATTTCACTGGGTTCTTCGTTTCGCCGGAGAGGGTCAGATCCCTTTTCGACACGCTCTCAGAAAATCGAGCGAACAGCGCTGGGCAATTTACCAGTTCAGCCCTACACTCGCGCCGCCGTTGGGTCGATCGAAGCCACCCTTTAACGGTCCCTTGCGACGGGCCACGACCATCTCCGCAGGGGCCTCGGCTTCCTCCTCGGCCTCTTTCTCCGCTTGAGGTTCTGGCAGCGTGGCTTTGAGCGAGAGGGCGATGCGCTGCGCCTCCGAATCAATCGACAGGATCTTGACCTCGACTTCTTCGCCTTCCTTTACGATGTCTCCCACGGAACGGATGCGGTGGTGAGCCAGTTCGGAGATATGAACGAGCCCTTCTACTCCTGGAGCCAATCGCACGAACGCTCCGAATTTCGCAATCCGCGTGACGGGGCCTTTCACCGTAGTGCCGATCGGTAGTTTCTGTTCGATGTCGGTCCAGGGATGATCGAGCAGATCACGATACGACAAACTAATTTTGCCGGTTTCGGGGTTGATCTTTTCGATCTTAACGCTCACCTTCTGTCCTGGCTGAACCACCTCGCTCGGATGCTTCACCCGTTCCCAACTCAATTGGCTAATGTGGATCATGCCATCGATGCCGCCGAGATCGACAAACGCGCCAAAGTCCTTGATATTGCTGACGACCCCCTCGCGAACGTCTCCGACCGCGATCTCCGCGAGAAGTTTTTTGCGAGACTCTTCCCGTTCACGTTCCAAGTAGGCGCGGTGACTGAGCACGAGGTTTCGCTTCCGCTCATTCACCTCGACAACCACGCACGGAAGCTTCTGATCGACGTACTCGGAGAAATCTTCCACGCGGTACATTGCGACTTGGCTCGAAGGCATGAAGCCGCGAATATTGTTGACCTGACACTCTAGTCCGCCCGTGTTGACTGCCGAGACACGTGCTTCGACAATCGCTCCCTCGGTCAAATCGGACCAATCTCCCACGCTGATCGTGGCACCGGGCACGAGTACCTCGTACAAGCCATCTTCGGCGTTGTAGCGATTCAACACGACATCCAAGATCGTTCCCACCGCTGGCGGTTCCACAAAGTTGCGTACCGAGGTGAATCCTTCATTCCGGCCCGTCAAGCCGAAGAACACGTTGTCTCCTTCGATGCGCACGATGGGAGCTCGCAAGCGGGTCTCCAGTTCGAGTGACCGGCTGGCCTGCTGCTCGCCCGCGGCTGTCACGACATTGTCTAGCGAGACATCGCCCATGGCGGCGTACAACTCGGCCTCCATCTCCGGCGTCAACGGATCACGACGCGATGGTTTGGGAATGTCCGCGCGGATCGGAGCCACAACCTCGATCGGCAACGACTCTGGGAGCGTAGCGGCATGGCTTTCGCTCGC
>JBGTHH010001077.1:0-9669 GCA_041746275.1 Pirellulaceae bacterium
CGTCGGGGGTCATCGATGGCCGAAAGCTCATTACGAAACAGCGATGGCGCCTGGGATAGCGGGCGTTCACTGAGCATCGGCGGGAGTGCCGAAGGTAGTATCCTGATTGCTGACCGAGTCCCGTTCCTCAGGCCCGCCACATGACCGTCACATGTCAATGGCCGGTCCGGGGAATTTGCAGACGCGTCGGTGACCGGCTTGCCAGCGCACCGTGAAGAAGGCGATTGTCGAGAGCCTCCAAAAATCCTACGGCACCGAGACGCTGCCAGAGACGGGGGCTCAGTACAAGATCGAAGTGGCGCTGCTCAACGATGAAGCCACGTTGACGATCGATACGACGGGACCCAGCCTGCACAAACGCGGCTATCGCTTGCAAGCCGCCGAAGCGCCGTTAAAGGAAACGCTCGCCTCGGCCATGGTGCAGCTCAGCTTTTGGAGGTCCGATCGTCCGCTGATCGATCCGTTCTGCGGCAGCGGCACGATACCGATCGAGGCCGCATTGCTAGGCCGCAATCTGGCTCCTGGGCTGCAACGCACTTTCGCCGCCGAAGCCTGGCCTCAATGTGACTCACCAGCTTGGAACGCAGCTCGGCAGGAAGCCCGGGACTTGGCGCTGCCTCCGTTCGCCGAGCGACTGATCGGCACCGACATCGATGAACATGCCTTGTTCGCCGCGCGGCAGAACGCCGAACGCGCGGGGGTTGCCGAGCAAATTCACTTTCAACTGCGCGACTTCGCCGCACTCGCCAGCAAACGGAAGTTCGGTTGCATCATCACCAATCCACCCTACGGCGAACGACTGGGCGATCACTCCGAATGGCAATCGCTATATCGCTCGATTCCCTCGGTCCTGCGCACGTTGCCGACCTGGTCGCACTTCATCCTCACGGCCTACCCGGATTTCGAATCGTTGATCCAACGCCCAGCCGATCGCCGACGCAAGCTGTACAACGGGCGTATCGAGTGTACTTACTATCAATTCCATGGTCCGCGGCCGAGTCCCCAAGATACGTCCACCTCGACCCGCGCGAGTGAGCCCACGGCCGCGCCAGTGCCGCAGCCTGCCAACGAGCTAGTTCAACAACCGGACGCTACGACAGCCGACTCGACGGTGCTCGTGGCGGAAGCGCCCGCGCCACAGCAAAAGCCGAATCCGTGGCAGCGAGCGCAGCTTAAGCCGGTCTTTGGCGGGATCACTCCCAAAGGTCGCGAGCAGGCCGAGCTGTTTCGTAGTCGCCTGCAAAAACGTGCGCGGCACTTGCGGCGTTGGCCGACCAAACGCGGCATCACTTGCTATCGAATCTACGAGCGGGACATTCCCGAAATCCCGCTGGTCGTCGATCGCTATGAGGATCATCTCCACATCTCCGAGTACGAGCGGCCTCACGATCGCGATCTGGGTCAACATGCCGATTGGTTGGACTTGATGGCACGCACGGCGGGCGAGGCCCTGGAGGTCGACCAAGCCAAGATCTTTTTCAAACGCCGCGAACGGCAAAGCGGCGCGAAGCAGCACGAACACTTGGCCGATCGACGCTACGAGATCACCGTTCAAGAAGGCGGCTTAAGGTTCATCGTCAACCTGTCGGACTATGTCGACACCGGCTTGTTCCTCGATCATCGTCTCACGCGGTCGCTGGTGCGCGACGCGGCCGCGGGCACCAACTTCCTCAACCTGTTCGCCTACACCGGTTCGTTCTCGGTCTACGCGGCCAGCGGCGGCGCGGCGCGGACCACGACTGTCGATTGGACGCGCTCGTATCTCGACTGGGCTCAGCGCAACATGGAACTGAACGGCTTGACCGGGACTGCCCATCGTTACATCCGTAGCGACGCGCGGCAATTTCTGCGCGATCTGCCAGCCAGCGAGAAGTATGATTTGGCCGTTGTGGATCCCCCGACCTTCTCGAATAGCAAACGCACTGACGACGATTGGGATATCCAACGCGATCACGTCGAACTACTGCAAGACGTTCTCCGCCACATGCAGCCGAGCGGGGTGTTGTTCTTCTCGACCAACTTCCGCCGTTTCAAGTTGAATGAAGCCGCGCTCGACGTCGCGCAGATCCGCGAGATCAGCAAACACACTGTCCCCGAGGACTTTCGCAATCGCCGCATCCACCGCTGCTGGCGCATCCTCTGCCACGGCTAGCCACAATGCGGATGGTTACATTGTGTACTGGGGTGGCCCCGTTATCTGGATGTTCGCTTAACCAACAGCGAGAACTTGGCACCGGTGCGAACGTCTGGGGACGGCCGACGGTGAAGCAAACAGAAAGAGGCGTCACCAGTTGGTCTGATCGGCCAGCAGGCGGCGGCATTGCGACTCGGCGCGGTCCCAGTCGCCACCCTCGGCGACGTCGAGGATCTCGATGAGGAATTGCCGCTCGCGTGGCGTGATGGCAGCGACGTCGTGTCGCTCGCCAATGATGCGTCGCGCCATGGGGATCTGCTCGGCGCTGCGGGCGTTGCATAAGTTGGAGACCGCCTTAGCCAACTCGAATGCCTCGGAACTGACGGGCGGATAGCCGCCGCAACCTCCGGCGATCAGCGGCACGAGGGTTGTCGTAAAGACGGCCAGCAGCCACGTGCGACGAATCACGCTGGAGTGGTTTGCCTTAAGGTCAGACCCCTTTTCGGACACAGCCCCCTTTTCGGACAAGCGGTTAGTACTCATCGACCACCTCGCCTTCCGAAATGCTCGACAACGCGGCGAAGGTGGGACGAAAAATGGTCTCGGCAATAAATCGCACCGAACCATCGCCCAGCAACACCAGCGCGCCGCCGGGATGTTGCGATTGCATCTGACCGACATGCAGCGTCGGGAAGTTTGGCGGATGAATGATGGGGTTCCCAAAGGCATCCTGCTCGCCAATCGCGGGTCCACTGTGAACCATTACCAGGGTCGCCGCCGACTCCGTGCCATTGTCGGGAGAGCTGATCTTGGGGCTGACGGCGGCCCCCGGCACGACTCCGACCCACACCTTGTCGCTCAACCGTGACGTATGCTCGCCCAGGAAGATCGTCGTCGAAAGGCCATCGGTGATGTCACGGAACCGGACGGTGGAATTGCGGTAGAAGGGGCCATCGGCGAGCCGCGAGACATCACCGCCGAATCCGCCGGAAGGCCCGGAACAGTCGCCCCAGCATTCCTCTTGGCCGTGGCTGGCCACGTAGTGACTGCGCCCGACAATCACGGACTGCCCACTCTTCAACAAGGGATTCCCCGCATCGTCGCTCAACGCAAACGGCTCATCACCGCCGCTGGCCGAGGGGCAGAGCATCCCAGGCAACTTCGTCGCAATGCTCGTCGCGTGGCTAGGGTGCCAGATCGGCAACTCATACGTCATGGCGTCAGCCAGGCTCCCTTGCTCGATAAAGGGAAGCAGCAGGGCGGCCCAGCCCCAGCCCGGCGGTCCATCCCAAGTCACGGCGTCATAATCTTCCGCTGGCAGCGAGGTGATGGTGGCGAAGTTGGAATACGAGACATATCCCGAGGGGAGCCGCAGGTGCGAACTTTCGTAGTTGTGGATGCCCAGCCCCAATTGCTTGAGGTTGTTGCTGCAACTCATCCGGCGGGACGCTTCGCGTGCCGCTTGTACCGCCGGCAGCAGCAAAGCGACCAAGATCCCAATGATGGCGATCACCACCAGCAGTTCGACCAGTGTGAAGCCGTCGCGATGCGACTTAGAGCCGGCCCGAAAAGGGGGCGGATCATCTCCGGCGAGGCCAAAAACCCAGTGAAATCGACTCGCCTCCAAAGGGTCAGACCCCCTTTCGGACAGGCTATTAGTTGGCCGTGTGTCACGCTTGGCCACGTGTGTTAGACGCATCATCTTGACTCCCCAGGGAAATCGAACGTTTTGGTGTTGCTAACGGATGATTTTGGTATATCAAAATTTTTGATTCTGTCAACCTCACTGTGTGTTTTGATCACCTGGGTCGCGACTTCTCACGGCATATCAGTTAGAATCACTCGAAGTACCGAGATGCGCATCATCAGCGTGCCGCGACATCGGCGGCCAAGCTTCAGGGCACATCGTGGTATCGGTCCGTGTGAAACGCCGTTTTTCAAGTCTCTCGCATTCCCGCAGTAATGCCTTATGGAAACAGCCCGCTGCTTGAGCGTAGTCGTTAGTCTTGGGATCGTTCTTCAGGTCGGTTGCGACACGGCACCCCCGGAGGTCGCTCCGGCGACCAGGACGGGCAACAAGATCGCCGCACAACTTGCCACTGCGCCCAGTACGACCAAGACCAAAATTGTTCGCAACCATCAGGAGCCTCCCGAGGGAGAGCGATTTACTCGTCGCGACTCGCCGACGAGCGAGTTTGATTTCGATTTCCAAGGCAGCTCCGGCGATTTCGCTTTTCAAGGTGGCGGCGCGTTCACGTCGCCGGGAAAGAATGAATCGCGCGAGGGGTTGTCCAGCTCGAAGATCATCGAGCGAGTGACGGCGCTGCTGCGCGATTCGATCGACTACGGGCCGACTCTGGCGGTGTGGATCGTTGATGAATCCAAGAGTGCTCGTCCCTTGGTATCGAATGTCAGCAGTATGATCCAGCAGCCCTACGCCAGCCTGAAACAGGCCGACGAACCTCAAAAGTTTCTCACCGCCGTCTGTACCTTTGGGCAGCAGATTCACTTCCCGGTCGACACCCCTTCGCCCGATCCGGCAGTGCTATCGACGGCGATGGACGCTCTGCCGATGGACCCATCCGGCCGCGAGATGGTCTTCACCGCATTGGGAGAAGCCCTGCGAAAGTATCAGCGATATCGCACCGAAGAGCAGCGCGAAGTCCTCTTCTTTATCGTGACCGATGAAGCTGGCGACGATCAGGATTTGGCTGCGGCTCTGATCGACGAACCACGCAAACTTGGGATTCCGATCTATGTCATTGGAGTCCCCGCGCCATTCGGCCGGTACGCGGCATTGGACCCATCGGTCGAAGTCGCGGATGACAAGAACGCCATCCGACAGGGTCCGGAGTCGCGATTCCCCGAGCACGTGGAGCTGGGATTTTGGGGTGGGATGAACGATTTTCGTTTGGTGGACTCCGGTTTCGGGCCGTTTGCCTTGGAACAATTGTGTCGTGCCACGGGTGGCCGTTACATCGCGATTCGGCCAGCGACGGGTGGCTATTCCTTTGTGGGTTCCGTTAACACCGAATGGCCCTCGTCGGGTGTCTGGCAACCCGATCCGAATGCCATGTTGAAGTATGCTCCCGATTATGTCAGCGAAGCGGATTATCAAAAGTTACTGCAAGGCAATGCCGCTTGTCGGGCGTTGCACGAAGCCGCCAAAGTACCTCCCGTCGAGTTCACGCAGTTGCCGGAGGTGACGTTCGTGAAACGCGATGAAGCGCAACTCGCCAACGACGTCGCGCGGGCGCAGCAACTCGCAGCCAAACTCGAACCAGGTGTTAATCGTCTATACGAAGTGATCGAAAAGGGAGAAACGGCGCGAGACAAATTGACATCCCCGCGTTGGCAGGCCGGGTTCGATTTGGCCATGGGTCGCGCAGCGGCGGCCAAGTCGCGCGTCGACGGATATAACGCGATGTTGGCCGAGCTGAAACGCGGTAAGAGCTTTTCCAGCGATACGCACTCGACGTGGGAGCTGGCCACGGCTGAAACGACCGATGCTTCCAGCGCGCTGCGGAAGCTAGGCGAAAAGGCCAAGCTGTATCTCGAACGTGTGGTCGCGGAACATCCGGGCACTCCTTGGGCCAAACTGGCCGAGAGAGAACTACAGACACCGTTCGGCTGGCGCTGGACCGAACGCTAATTCGGATTCAGCGAGTTCAGTGCTCGCGTCTCCGTGAAAGCCACGCACATGCCCAATCGCCTTGCAAACGAGACGAGTCCGTACCTGCTGCAACATGCCAACAACCCGGTCGATTGGTATCCCTGGGGACCGGAGGCCCTGCAGCGTTCCCGCGACGAGCAGAAGCCGATCTTTCTGTCGATTGGCTATTCGGCATGTCATTGGTGTCATGTCATGGAGCACGAAAGCTTCGAGAACGCCGCGATCGCCGAACTGCTCAACGACAACTACGTCAACATCAAAGTCGATCGTGAGGAGCGGCCCGATCTCGATCAGATCTACATGAATGCCGTGCAATTGATGACCGGTCGTGGAGGCTGGCCCATGTCGGTCTTCCTGACTCCTGACCTGCAACCGTTTTTCGGCGGAACCTACTGGCCACCCACGTCGCGTCATGGCATGCCGGGATTTGAGCAAGTCCTGGCGGCGGTCACAGACGCTTGGCGGCACCGTCGTGAACACGCAGTGGCGCAGGCCGGCGAGATGACTCGTCACCTGCAACAAATTGGCCGGGCCGAAGGCGAGTCCGGCGAGTTGGCTCCCGAATTGCTGGGACAAGCGGTCGCCAAACTGGAGCAGCTCTTCGACTTTACCTATGGCGGTTTTGGCCAAGCCCCAAAATTTCCCCACGCCATGGACCTCCAATTGTTGCTGCGGGTTTGGTTCCGCACGCGACGTGAGGGGGTGCTGGACATGGTCAAGTTGAATCTCGACAAGATGGCGCGAGGCGGGATCTACGATCATCTAGCGGGCGGCTTTGCCCGCTACTCCGTCGACGCGCGTTGGTTGGTCCCGCATTTCGAGAAGATGCTCTACGACAATGCGTTGTTGACGAACGCGTATCTGGACGGATTCTTGGCCACGGGGCAAGCTGAGTACGCGACCGTCGCCCGAGAGACACTGGACTACATCCTGGGCTACATGACCGACGACGGCGGTGGCTTTCACAGTACCGAGGATGCCGATAGCGAGGGCGAGGAGGGCAAGTTCTACGTCTGGACGCCCGACGAGATTAAAGGTGTGCTAGGCGATGAGGCAGGTGAACGCTTTTGCCAAGTTTACGACGTCACCGAGCGCGGCAACTTTGAAGGCCATAACATCTTGAACCTCCCGCGTACTATCGCGCAGTTCGCGACACTTCGTCAGTTGGACGAGGCGGAATTACAGAACGATTTGGCTCGCGGCCGCTTGCTATTGCTTAAGGTACGCGATCAACGAATTCGTCCGGCGAAGGACGATAAGATCTTGGTGAGCTGGAACGCGCTGATGATCGACGCGATGTCGCGCGCGGCGGGGATCTTGAATGACGAGAAGTATCTCGCCGCGGCGATTCGTGCCGCGGAGTTTCTCATGCGTGAAGTTCGCCGCCCCGATGGACGACTGCTTCATTCATGGCGGCACGGCCGAGCCAAACTCGACGCGTATCTCGACGACTACGCTTACCTGATTAATGCCTTGGTCAGTGTGTATGAAGCGAGTTTCGATGAACGTTGGATTGACGAAGCGGTTCGTTTGGCCGACCTCATGCTGCGACACTTTGGAGATGCCGAGCAAGGTGGCTTCTACTTTACCGCCGACGATCACGAACAACTGATCGCGCGGAACAAGGACGTGCATGACAGCAGCGTCCCCAGCGGCAATGCGATGGCGGCGACGGCATTAATTCGCTTGGGAAAACTGACCGGTCGGCGGGATTATCTGGATGCCGCGCGTGCTACTTTGGAAGCCGCCGTCGGTGTCATGCGTCAATCGCCCACGGCGGCGGGCCAGATGTTCTTAGCAGCGGATTTACTATGGGGACCGCTGCTGGAGATCGCGGTCGTGGGCGAGTCCGACGACGAGATCTCCAGAGTCACCCAAGGGCTCGTCCAACGATTCATTCCGCAGCGCGTGGTCGCCGCGCGCCGGGTGGATCAGGAGCCTCGTTCGCCGCATTTGAATCCACTGTTTCAGGGCAAGCTCGCCGCGCGGGGCGAAGCGGCGGTGTTTGTCTGCCAGGATTTCGCCTGTCGCGAACCGGTCCATGGTCGCGACGCGATCAACGCCCTGTGGGAACGGCTGACGATTCCCTCCACTGCGCACCGTGAATTCGAAAGCTAAACTGGGCTTCTTCCCAGCGCCCTAACAATCGCTCGTCCAGTTGTGGCGATTATGGCGAGCGAAAGAGTTCTCCGAGGGTTGCGTGAACTGTGAGATGGCCCGCGCCATCAAGGCTGGGTGCGGGTTGCGCCGCGTCTATCGAGTGAAGCGTTAGGCATCCGTTTTATTTGCGGCTTTGCCTTGAAATCCGCCAACTCGTCTGCGATCCCAAGCCGATGGATGGATGCAGATGCCGTGATGGAACAAGCGGCGGGATGGAAATCAAGCGACTGGTCGGAACAGGAGGTTCCCAGCACAGTTCGCGATTACAAACGGAGTTGATCTATGAAGTCCTTTCGAACTCTCGCTGCCGCAGGAGTGCTGGGTGCGGCATCGCTCGGGAATGTCGCCATCGGGCAGGTCATGACGACCCGCACTCCCTCGGTTCTGCCGCCGGTTAATCAAGTTCCGCACTATCTCACGACACCAAACTATGGCGCGTATCCGCAGTACGCGTCATATCCTCAGCTTGCCGGTTCGTCCTATGGTTTCGCTTCGCACAGCGGGCTCCAGGTGGGGCAGCCAGCGTATAGTGCGCCGCTCTATCCGGTCGCCGGTAATGGTGGTTCGCCTGCGCCAGTGACACCCGGGTTCAACGCACCTGCGGTCAACTCGCCCAATGCTTGGCAATTGGCCAACTCGGCACCGACCGGCTGGTCCTATGCGCAAGCTGCAGATACGCAGTCCCGGTTGGTACGTCCACAATACGTGCATCACAACGGGCCCCATGCCGCGAATACTCCCGAGCTCACACCAGGGTATGGAGCGCCCGCGACCAATTACGGTCTGCCATCACCCAACGATCGCTCGGTAATGCCCCAGGCACAGAGTCAGCAGGCACTCGGCTACGGCAACTCGTTGAATCCGAACTATTCAGGGCAAGGCTACTCGAATCCCGGTTACTCTGCTCCGGGCTATTCGGGGCAGGGTTATGGTATGTCGGGAGGCTCGGTCATGCCGGGTTACGGCGCGTCGGGAGTCGCGGGGTCCGATTACTCGTGTGGCGGTGGCGGCTACGATCTGTGGGCGGACGGTTACTCCGCCATGGCGAATGGTGCATTGGCACGTTCCTGGTTCGGTAGCGTCTCAGGGTTAATCATGACGCGCGACGATGGAGGCCATTACACCTTCAGCTATGGCACCAACTCTGAGGCCGACCAGCGCACCAACACACGCGATGCGTCGATGCAGTGGGGCGGTGGTTTCGACGTGCGGTTTGGTCAGTATTTCAACTGCGGTAGGAACGCAATTGAAGTCGTCTATTGGGGGCTCTTTCCCGGTCGACAAACGACCTCGACCACCTCGGGCGATGTGAATGGCAACCTGAACGGCATTCTGAACTGGAATAACCTGCTGTACGGTGGCATCACGGCGGACAACTACGTCAATGTGGCTCCCGGCAATCATGGCATTCACTCTTTGTCCAGGAACTTTGAGTTTAACAACATCGAAGTCAACTTCTGGCAATTTGGTACCGGAGGTTATCAGTGCAACTCGCCGTTGCGTTTGAACTGCTTGGCCGGTGTGCGATATCTCAAGTTCCGCGAGAACTTGCTGTTCGCCGCGGATGCGAACGACACCTGGATCACGGGCGAGAACGACGAGATCTTCTACAACATCGACATCGATAACAATCTCTTGGGATTCCAAATCGGTAGCGAGGCGCAATACTGCTTGACCAACCGGTTGTCCGCCGACTTGGGCA
>JBGTHH010001078.1:0-6124 GCA_041746275.1 Pirellulaceae bacterium
AGGAGGCTAAAGTACAGCGTGACGGGGGCCAGGCCATTTCGAACTTCATGGGCGACGTGCGACGCCATCTGCCCCAGATCGGCCAAGCGATTCTTTCTCGCGAGCTCGCGATTCTTGATCGCCAATTCATTGCTCAACCGGCTAACCTCGCCGCTGAGTGCCTCGTGTGTTTTCTGTAACCTCTCAGTGGCCTCGTGCCAGGCCGACAAAATCAAGGCCAAGTCGCTGCCCGGCCCCAGCGGCGGATCGCCGGAAACACGGCTGCCGCGGCCGGCCAATGTTGTCACGTCCTGAAGGTTGTTGTTCATGAGTCCGAACTTAAGTCGAGTTGACGGTAGTGATCTTCTTCTTGACGATAGGCATCCGCAGCCTGCGTCACGCTGTGAAAGCCTTGCAATCGCCGCGCGGCGGCATCACGACGTACGACCAAGTCGCCTTCCGATTGTTGTTCGACAAGCATGATTTCGCTCAGCAGCGACTCGCAGCGCTCGGCCATGTCGCGGGCCTGCTGACGCCGTTCGCCAGACGCCCAACGCCGGCTGTCGGGGTCTTGGCTGCGAAAGGGGTCGAGCTGAAGTTCCAGCTCCTGCAACTGGTGGAGAAAACTTTGCTTCGTGGCTAGCAGTGTTAGCAGTTGCGTCATGTCACCCGTCTGAATCATCTCGACTTGATAGCGCGCAAGCTGTCTGAGCCGCGACAGGACGCCGTGCTTTTGTTCGATTAAGTTGGCGAGGATTTCCGTTTCCAACATGGGACTTCACCAAGATCCGTCCGGAAGTATCGTTGTTTGACTTGTCAGGAGTCACAGACTGCTCAACCAGTTCAGTATTTTTCCCCATTCTTCGCGATCATAGCGGGTCGTCTGCAAAAACTCGGCGTTCGGCCGCATGCGGTTCAAGATGACCTTAGCTTGCTCCAGCGTCCCGCGGGCGTCGGCGGATCGATTCAGCCGTCGATGACAGTTTGCCATCTGGACGAAAGCTTCCAGCGATTCCGGTTCGTGCTGGTAGCGATTCGTGGCATCAGAGTAGGCTTGCAGGGCATCCTCATATCGTTGCATGTCAAAGAGCGTATCGGCCCGAGCAAAATAGCAGTTGCGCAAGATGCGGCTTTCCACGTTCGACAACTCAGTTTCTTCCTGCCGCGCGTTCAACAGATCAATCAGTTCGCGATAGCCTGCCTCCGCGTGCCGCAGTTCGTATTGTAATTCCTCTCCGAGTTTTTTCCGCGTGGTGTCAATGGTGACATCATCCAGCTTACGGGCTGGCAGCTTAGCGGAATGTCGGAAGGACTCGGCGATGTGATAGCGTGCCTCGATCGCGGACGCGGAGTTCGGGTCCCGCTCGACCGCTTCAGAAAGCCGCTGAATCGCCTCGTGGAAGGCTGTTTGTGCGAGCTCCAGTTGTTTGATCGCCGTCTTTCTGGTGGCGGGCGATTCGCTCGTCACACCCTGCAGTCGGCTCTGGGTTTCTCGTTCGAGCCCTTCGGTGTAGAGGATCTCGCCCAATTCCATGAGCGAGTCGCGCCACTCGATACTGCGGGGAGTCAATGCCTCGTGTTCTAGGTTCTCGGCCAATAGCTCGCGCGCTCGAATCGTGTCGCCCAACTCTCGCCAAGCCCGAGCGGCGCTAACGCGTGCCCGAAAACTGTGCGGATCGCGCGGATGGATTTCTATGCACTCGGTGAACCACCGCAAAGCCTCTTGCGGCTGATGCAAGGCCAATTGCGATTCGCCCAAGGCAACCAAGGCGGGCGGGCGACCGGCTCGACTTTGAATATCCAGAAACTCCGTGTATTTGCGTACTGCGCGCACGTAGTCTTGGCCTTTCGCATAGTTCTCCGCGCTGCTCCACAAATCATCGGGATACTGGCGCGTGGCGAATCGCAACTTGGCCAGACGAGCGAAGAGAGTGCCCGCCTGGCGATGCTCGGCCCGCGCGGCTAAAAGTTGCGATTGAGCCTCCGTGCGCGGCAACGTCGCCGCCTGGGCGATCATCGCGAGCGCTGCGGCTTCACGGGCTTCCGCTTGCAATCGCAATGCATGCGCCGCGGGAAGGGCCGTCGTCATTCCCGCCGCTAACTGAGTCGCTGCATCGAATTGCCCAGCATCGAGAAACTTCGTATAGGCCGCATTAATCCTCGCCTGGAGCTGCTCCATCGACAGCCAAGGGTTGTAATACGGATTGAGATCGGCTACCGAGCGCAACGTCCGGCGGTACGCTTTGAGAGCCTCGTCGGTCGCACCCAGAAGAGACTGGATTTCAGCTTCTTCCAGACTCGCGCTCAAGCCCTCGGGCGTATCCATGTGTGTCCGACGAACTCGCCCAAATTGTTCGAGTGCCGCCCGCAGATCGATGGCTTCCTCGGCAGCGGTCGGACGCAAGTGGGCACTCTTGCGGTACGATAACCCGGTCAAGTACTGCGCGGGGCGAGTCACGTCCGCATCGGTTGGATTACTGGCTTGAGCCAACGTAAACAGCTCGCGCGCCGCCGCGTAATTAGTCAACGCAGATACGGTTGCCGCATCATCTTGCAGCTTGGCGACCAAGTCGCCCCCTTCCCGCATGAGCAAGCGTCCGCGCAAAACGAGCGAGCTAGGCCAATGCGGCGATGCTTCGGGAAGTGCTTGGAGAATCTCGGAACTGTGCGTTCGGTCGCCTAGATGGAACAGGATCTCTCCCTGCCGCAGCATGGCGGCTGTCCGCTCGTCTTCGCCGAGCGAGGCTTCGGCGAGGTACTCGCGATTGTATTCGGCGGCCTTTTCCAATTGGGGCTGGCTGTCGCGCAGGTAGGCATTCGTCAACAGACCCAGGATGTCCGTGCGTCGCGAAGCGTTCAGTTTGAGTGCTGTATGAAGTGGTAGCAAACTGCGAGCAAAGTTCCCCGCATCGTGCAGCGATTTGCCAAGCAGGTAGTTGCCATCACCTTCTCTTCCCGGTGGGAATCCGCTCTGCTGTGCCTCCTCCAAATACCGAGTCGCTAGCAAGTGACGAATCGTGCGCTCGCGCGGCTGATTCGTTTCAGTGGCCTCGGTCGCCATGACCGCGCCCAGCACATACGCCGGCCCACCCGCATATTCGGGCGGTAAATCACTCGTCAACCGCAAGTCCGCCGCGACTTGACGAGCCGCATTCCAATCGTGGTTGTCCAAGGCCGACAGGGCTTCCGCCAGCATGGCCCCCGAATCGCGGCGCGCTTTGGGCGCATCAGGCACTACGAGGCGCAACGCCCAGCCCAGCCCCACGACTCCCAGCATCACCTCGAGGACGACGGCCGAATTGCGATACGGATGCAGGCGAAAGCGGGCCAGCACATCGCCAGCGAATCGCCGGAACGCCGAAGGGGCATTCGACGAATTCGTGTTGGATGGCGTGGCAACCATGTCAAATCCGTCCTATCGTGCTGACGACGGCCCCGAACTTCTTGGCGACATGAACGTGTCTTCAGAGAGAAATGCGACGGACTTGTACTCGAAGCTCGTCCTTACTGTCAACGCGAGTGCCGACTCGACTCATATTCGCCGATTTACCAGGACAGTTGCCTTCGAGGCCCGCAGGACGAGCGAACGCGACTGGTTCGCATTGCCTGCGACTCGTATGCTTTACCATCGATGATCGCCCTTCAGCTATCATCGCGTGGACGCCACGTTGTGCCGAAAGGCTGTTAAAAAATTGGGACAGGTACCTCGCAGCTACGCGAAATCCTGGGAAAACACCGACATCCGCTCGGAGCCAGTCCCATTTTTTCACAGCCTCGGAGCGGGCCCGTCAGGTGAGCGATTCACACCAATTTTGCTGAGATTACCCCACTTATTCGACATGCGTGGCGACAACGCGATACCCACAGCGATTTCGATCACACCTCCAATTGGATTGCGGCGGAGATGTTGCCGGTGACATCGATCGACCAAGATCCACAGCATCCGCAGCGCAACGACGGCTGGCCGATTAAACTGCTCGTGCTGGGGCTGCTCGTCTTCGCGATGGGCATTGGGTACTGGCAACTCGGCGACTCCCTGAGTTTGGATTATCTCGCTCGGCGAGAGTCTCAACTTCGCGACTTTCAGCACCGCCATCCCGTTCTCGTCTATGGCGTGGCCCTGCTGGTATACGTCGTTGTCACCGGCCTGTCGCTTCCGGGTGCTACCGTGTTGACACTGACTTACGCGTGGTACTTTGGCCTACTGCGCGGTCTGATTCTGGTGAGCTTGGCATCGACGACGGGAGCCACGCTGGCGTTCCTGTTGAGCCGGTATCTCTTCCGCGACCTGATTCAACACCGCTTTGGCCAACGGCTCGAGAAATTCAATCGGGCTTGGGAACGTGAGGGGCCATTTTTTCTGTTTAGCCTGCGGTTAATTCCCGCCGTGCCGTTCTTCGTCATCAACGCGGTCATGGGATTGACGCCGATACGCCCACGCACGTTTTGGTGGGTAAGCCAACTCGGAATGTTACCCGCGACGGCCGTCTATGTTTATGCTGGATCCCGCGTGCCGAGCCTGCGGACGCTCGCGGATCAAGGCGTGGAGGCGGTTTTCTCCCCAAGCCAATTGACACAGATTGTAGTGGCCTTCGTCTTGCTAGGTATTTTCCCGCTCGTCGTGCGTTGGACCATGCAGTCGACTCGCCAATCATCTTGAAAGTGCCTCATGCCGGAACATGCTTCGCTCGTACCCCGCGACGAATTCAATCAACAACTCGAAGCGAACGTGCGACCTGTTGCTTGGAGTAACCCCACGCCCCAAGGTCGTTACCATCTGGTCGTGGTTGGTGCCGGTACCGCGGGCCTAGTTACGGCCGCCGGAGCCGCGGGCTTGGGAGCCAAAGTCGCCTTGGTGGAGCGTGGCCTCATGGGTGGCGATTGCCTGAATGTGGGCTGCGTCCCCTCCAAAGCCCTCGTCAGCGCGGCGCGTGCTGCTGCGGCCATGCGGCAAGCCGCCGAGTTTGGTGTGGAGGTTCCCGACGATCCGCATGTCAACTTCGCGGCGGTGATGCAACGTATGCGGCGACTGCGAGCCCAGATCAGTCCTCACGATTCCGCTACACGATTTCGCGATTTGGGCGTCGACGTCTACTTCGGTCAGGCGCACTTTATCGATTCCCACACGGTCGACGTGGATGGTACGCGACTGCCCTTCAAACGAGCTGTCATCGCGACGGGAGCCCGTGCCGCCGCACCGGCGATCTCAGGTCTGAGCTCCGTCGATTACCTGACCAACGAAACCTTGTTTTCACTAACCGAGCTGCCTCGACGACTCGGCGTGATCGGTGCCGGTCCGATTGGCTGCGAGATGGCTCAGGCGTTCGCCCGGTTTGGCTCGCAAGTCTTCCTGGTCGAAGCCGAACATGGCATCCTGCCGCGCGAAGACCGCGATGCGGCGGACATCGTACGGCAAGCCCTGCTCCGCGACGGAGTTCAGTTGTTGTGCTGCGGAAAGGATTTGTCGATCAACGGCGAGGGCGGAATTCGTCTCGCGGTCGAGTCGCATGGCACAAGGTACGACGAATCGATTGACAAGCTGTTGGTAGCGGCTGGTCGAGCTCCCAATGTCGAGGATCTGAATTTAGAAAGCGTGGGCGTGGCCTACGACAAGAAAGGAGTCACCTTGAACGATCGGCTGCAAACCACAAACCCGATGATCTACGCCGCGGGAGATGTCTGTTCGCCGTATCAGTTCACCCACGCCGCCGATTTCATGGCGCGTATCGTGATTCAGAACGCGCTCTTCCTAGGTCGTAAGCGGTTCTCGTCGCTCGTCATTCCCTGGTGTACCTACACATCTCCGGAGATCGCGCAGGTGGGGCTCAATGAACACCAAGTTAAAACACAGGGACTCGACGTCGACACGTACATTCAAAAGTTCGAGGACGTCGACCGAGCGATCCTGGACGGCGAGGACAGCGGCTTGGTCAAAATCCACACGCGGAAAGGGACCGACAAGATCGTCGGTGCCACTCTGGTGGCGAGCCACGCAGGAGAGTTGATCTCTGAGATCACCCTGGCCATGACACACGGGTTGGGCCTGAAGCGGATCGGCAGCACGATCCATCCTTACCCGACCCAGGCCGAGGCTCTGCGAAAGCTCGGCGATCAGTTCAACCGCACTCGTCTCACGCCCTTCGTG
>JBGTHH010001079.1:0-4367 GCA_041746275.1 Pirellulaceae bacterium
GTTAGTAGGTTGGAACGGATCCTTTGGACAATATTTCGAAGTCGGTGGTCGCTTCGCGTTCGAGACATCCTACCCACTGGGTTCTTTCCAACAAATGCCTCAAGCCTGTTTCGAGCCGCAGTCGGCGGAATTCGTAGCCGCTGGCCGACCGCCACTCGAGGGCCACATCCGCCAGGAATTGTTTGTCATCGCGTGCTTACCTCCTCGTTGTTTAGACCAAAGCGGAACCCCGTAGTTCGTCCAGATCAACCTCGGCGGCGAGGCTTTGCAGCTTCGCAACCGCACGCTGCTCCAACTGGCGGACGCGTTCCTTGGAAACCCCAAGTTTGTCGGCCAGGCATTGGAAGGTTCGCACTTTGCGATGCGCCCCCAAAGCGTAGCGGCTGCGAATGATGAACTGCTCACGACGATCAAGCTCGTGCATCATCATCGAGAGCAATTCTCGCAGGTTAGTCCAGATGTGCTCATTTAGCGAGGATGCACCCGCACCGCTGGTGTCCTCAAAGGCCCACTCCTCGGCCTCGCGAGTGAATCGCGAGTTGTCTCGCTGCGCACTGGTGACGGCTCGGTAGGCATTCCGCGCGACCGCGCGGTAGGCGTAGGTACTGAAGCGGAAACCACGCGAGTAATCAAACTTGTCCACCGCTTGCATCAACGAGAAAGTCCCGTCGCTGAGCATATCGTCGAACGACTGTTGCGGCGTGACGAACTTCTTGACGATCGACATGACGAGCCGCATGTTGGCCTTGATCAGATGATCGCGAATCGCCTGTGCTCGGGACAACAGGTCCTCGATGCGGTTGACGGCCTCGAAGTCGGAGGCCTTGGGATTTAAACGCGATCGCATTGCGTTCGCCCGGAACTTCAAGTAATTCATCTGCCGGAACAGCTCCCGTTCGTCCTCCGGTGAGAGCAGCCGCACCTCACACAAACGGGCCAAGTGAGCCGGCAGATCCGCAGGTGCTCGCGGTTGGTCGTTCTCAGCCGGGAGAATGTCGCTCAGGGCGAGCTCCGCTAGGCCTCCCTCTGTTTGAAACTCGGGATTCGGAATGAAATCAATCTCCGTCCTCAGCAACTTCCAGATCCGGGCCTGAAGCTGCTCGTCAAACGCTGCGTCGTTCGGGGTGATTCGAGTCTTGGTGGCAACAGTCATCTTCGCCTCTCCTGTTAAATTCGTTCAAATCGTTCAGCCAGTTATACCGCAGGGGCAATCCCAAGGCAACCATAAAAATCGTTCAAATTAGGCAGTTTGCCAAATCACAGGTGCAAGTCGAATTCCAGCAATAAGTTGTGGATTATGTGCTGTTCAAGATTTCTTTGATTCCTAGACTAGTTGGGCTGGTTAACTCGACTGCTTCCGTAAATTCACGCACAACGTCCATCCTTGGTCCGACTCATGCGAGATCTAGTCACTCCTAAGCAAGTCGCTCGAGCGCTCGAAGTCAGCGAGTCGTCGATCAAACGCTGGTGCGACAAGGGCTTGATCCCGACTCGCTACACGGCGGGGGGGCACCGGCGGATTCCGTTGGCGGAGTTACTTGAGTATCTGCGGGTGAACAAACACCCCATGATTCGCCCGGACGCCCTGGGGCTGCCGCCGACCAGTGGCCGCACCACTCGGGTCATGCACCGTTCGGCCGCCCAGTTTACGGAGGCTCTGCTGACCGGCGATGAAGCGAAGTGTCGCGAGATCGCTTTTGACCTCTACCTAGCCGAACACAGCTTGAGCTCGATCTGCGACGAACTATTCGCCAAGTCGTTTACTGAGATCGGTGATCGCTGGCAGTGCGGCGACGCGGAGGTGTATCAGGAGCGTCGCGGCTGCGAAATCTCGCTGCGCGTGCTGCACGAGTTGCGAAGCATTATTCCCGCAGCTCCACCCAACGCGCCGTTGGCGCTCGGCGGCACGCCAGAGGGGGATCAGTACAACCTGGGTACTACGATGGCGGAGATCGTGTTGCGCGACGTCAAGTGGCGGGCCGTGTCGCTGGGCGATAACCTGCCGTTCGCCACGCTCTCGGCAGCGATTCAGGAGCATCAGCCCAAGCTGTTTTGGCTGAGTTGTTCGTACATCGAGGACGAGTCGACGTTTCTCCGCGAGTACGGTCAGTTATACGATGACTACGGAATGGCTGTGGCTTTCGTCGTGGGTGGCCGAGCGTTAACGGATGTGCTCCGGCAACAGATGAAATACGCAGCCTATTGTGACAACATGCAGCATCTCGAAGCTTTCGCGCAAACGTTGCGTGGTGCCATTGAGCCCCATCTCACCTGAGTCATGGTTTAGTGGATGGGAGCCCAATTCTTCAACCGAAAGGACACATGGATCATGAGACCAATGGGAGTTCACTTCGCCTTCGTCGTTTGGCTCCTTACATCGTTGGGACCTGCTGTCATGGCAGACGAGGTTCGTTCGTTGGCGGCGTGGTCGCAGTGGCGTGGGCCCCATCGAAACGGTAGGATCACCGCCACGCCCTGGCCGAATCGCCTTGACGACGAGCGACTGAAACTCAATTGGGAAATTCCGCTGGAGCCGAGCTATTCGGGACCCATCGTGACCGCTGATCGAGTTTTTGTCACGGAAACCAAGGACCGCAAGCTCGAGGTCGTCCGCGCTCTCGATCGCTCGACAGGCGAGTTGTTGTGGGAAAAGAGCTGGGAAGGCTCGCTGAGTGTGCCGTTCTTTGCCAAGGCCAACGGGGATTGGATTCGCGCGACACCTGCTTACGATGGCGAGCGATTGTATGTCGCGGGCATTCGCGACTTGCTGGTCTGCCTGGATGCCGCGACGGGAGCCGAAGTCTGGCGTGTCGATTTCGTGGCTCAGACAGCAGCGCCGGTTCCCGCTTTCGGATTCGTATCGTCCCCGTTGATTGTCGGCGAGGCCGTGTATGTCCAAGCGGGTGCGAGCTTGGCCAAGCTCGACAAACACACCGGCCAGATCTTGTGGCAAGTCTTGAAGGACGAGGGCGGCATGAACGGCAGTGCTTTCTCCTCACCGTTGTTGGCCGAAATCGAGGGGAAATCGCAATTGCTCGTGCAGACGCGTGAGCAGCTCGTCGGAGTCGACCCCGGCGAAGGCCAAGTCCTGTGGTCACAAACAATTCCCGCGTTTCGCGGCATGAATATCCTGACGCCCACGGTGGTCGGCAGCGATATCTTTACCAGCAGTTACGGCGGTCGCTCAATCTTGTTGCGTGTCGCGAATCGAGAAGATACATGGAGCATCGAACAAAGCTGGGACCACAAGGCTCAAGGGTACATGTCTTCACCCGTAGTCATCGACGGGCATATTTACTTGCACCTGCGCAATCAGCGCTTTACGTGTATCGATTTGCAAACCGGTACCGAGCGTTGGACAACCACACCGTTTGGGAAGTACTGGAGTCTGGTGGCCAATGGCAATCGCATCCTAGCACTCGACGAACGAGGCGAGTTGCTATTAATCGACGCCAATCCCAAAGAATTCACGCTGCTCGATCAACGCACGGTGGCAACCGATTCCTGGGCACATCTGGCCGTGTCCGGCAGCCAGATCTTCGTGCGGGATCTTACGGGCCTGAAGGTCTTCGATTGGCAGTAGTGCTCTGTGACAGGTAAATCTTCGAGGTGGGAGGGTTGGAGTTCCGGCTTGAGCCGGTAATTGGCAGCCTGAAGGCTGTACTCCAACTTTAGCCTGGACAACGCACTAGCGGTCGAACCACGAACGTTCGTCATCGCCAACCGTTGGCGATGAACTCACTTGTCGGTTGCCGGTTCCGCATCGGTGGCAGGGAGAAACTTCATCGCCGCCCCATTCATGCAATAGCGCAGTCCGGTGGGCGGCGGACCATCCTCGAACACGTGCCCGAGGTGGGACTCGCAACGGCGGCAATGCACCTCGGTTCGCCGCGAGAAGAAACTAACGTCGACCTGCGTACCGATGTTCTGCTCCTGAATCGGGCTCCAAAAGCTAGGCCAACCCGTTCCCGATTCGTACTTTGTCGCGGCATCAAATAGCGGCAAGTCGCAACCCACGCAGATATAGGTGCCAGGTTGTTTGTTGTTCCAGTTTGGGCCGGTGAAGGCACGTTCCGTTCCATGCCGGCGCATGACACGATACTGTTCCGGAGTGAGTCGTTGTTGCCACTCGGCATCAGTTCGTTCGATACGTTCAACGTCGTCCGCTTGGGTCATGACCACTTCCTCCGCGTCGGTTGGTGTTGGTAACGACGGCTGCCGTTCGTCGGCTTTTCCTTCTTGGAACCTCTGCCGGATTTCCTCCATGCGATGACGATTCACTCCGAGGTCGGAATGGCCCAAGCGAGCCGCCGAGCGAAAGTGGATGACCTGTTCGTCACTATTCAACGCGAACTCCGCATCATCCA
>JBGTHH010001080.1:0-5574 GCA_041746275.1 Pirellulaceae bacterium
GAAGCGGAGGTCCCACGCGCGATGGCGGACTCGTTCCGCAGCGGGAAGTTGACCATCATGGACTACAATAAGCTGCGAAATGTGCAGGCCGATACGCAGATGCGCTTGGCCATCGCGAGCTCCAGCCAGCGGGAAACAACCGAAGCGAAGTAAGCCACAGAGCCGGTCCGAAATGGGGTCTGACCCTTTGGAGGCGAGTCGATTTCACTGGACTCTTCGCCTCGTCGGAGAGGGTCTGACCCCTTTTCGGAAACAATGACCGCGGCTGCCACACTCACCGATACCCTTGAACTTGACGAGTACCATCATGGCTGGCGATATCGAAGATTTCCTCCGTCGCGCCGCCCAGCGTCGGGCTCAACAACCGCTCCAAGCTCCAAAGGCCGAGCGCCGACCCGGGGAAGCGATCGTCGATGCCGAGGTCGTGGAGCCCCCCGTTTTGCACGGCGGTTCCGTCGCCGAGCATGTGGCCAGTCATCTGCGCGAGGGTGTGTTCGATCAACAGGTCGCGCGGTTGGGCGAGGAGGTGGATCAGGCCGACGATCGCATGGAAGCGCGTCTGCAACAGCGGTTTGCGCATGAGCTGGGGCAGCTCGGGGCCGTCACGGCAAGGCCCCAGGATTCGATACTCGACGACGACTCGTCCCGACCACTGCGCCCCGCGCCGGCCATGAGCATTGTCGAACTCTTGCGCAATCCAGAGTCCGTGCGTCAAGCGATCATTCTGAATGAAATCTTGAAGCGTCCCACGTTCGACGAATAACGCGCGTGGACCCGGCCAACGCGGGTGACCCGCTGGAGTTCCGTGCTCGAGTGCGGTACCATCGCCGACTTGGAATCACGCACCTTCGGCACGACAGAGGACTCGACAGATGACCATCAAGATTGCTCCTGGAACAACGCAGATCGGTTGGATCGGCTTGGGCGTCATGGGCACCAGCATGTGCGGACACTTGCTCGACAAAGGATTTTCCACCACCGTCTACACGCGTTCCAAGAGCAAGGCCGAAGCGCTGTTGAGCAAAGGAGCCGTGTGGGCCGAGTCGCCACGCGCCGTGGCGGAGAAGAGTGATGTGATCTTCTCGATCGTGGGCTTCCCGCGTGATGTCCGCGAGGTGATGCTCGGCGACGAAGGCGCTTTGGCGGGGAGCAAGTCGGGCAATATCTTGGTCGACATGACGACCAGCGAACCGTCGCTGGCGGTGGAGATCGCTCAAGCGGCTCAGGCCCTCGGCGTGCATAGTGTCGACGCACCCGTCTCGGGCGGAGACATCGGCGCTCGGGAAGCGCGGTTGTCGATCATGATCGGCGGTGACCAGGAAGTGGTCGAGGCCCTGCAGCCCTGTTGGGAAGCCATGGGCAAGACCATTGTTCACCAGGGCGGGCCAGGCGCGGGACAGCACACCAAGATGGTCAACCAGACGCTGATCGCGACCAACATGATCGGTGTGTGCGAAGCCCTGCTGTATGCCTACAAAGCCGGCTTGGATCTGAACACCGTCATGCAATCTGTCGGACCGGGCGCGGCGGGAAGCTGGTCGCTATCCAATCTCGGCCCGCGCATCATCAACAACAACTTCGATCCCGGCTTCTTTGTGGAGCACTTCATCAAGGACATGGGCATCGCCTTGGACGAAGCGAAGAAAATGAACTTGTGCCTGCCCGGCCTCGCCCTGTCGCATCAACTCTATGTGGCCTTGCAAGCCCAGGGTCATGGCCGCGATGGAACGCACGCACTGGAGCTCGCCCTCGCGTCCCTCGCGGGCATCGATTGGCGCAATCGCTAGGAGTACCGGTGGTGTACTTTGCTGACGACCGGCTAATTGCTGCAATCGCTGTCCGATAGGAGCCCTGCCGCGTTGCCGACCCGTTTGTGAAGCCCATTGACCTTGCCGAGCGCCAACAGGGTTTCGCTGTAGCGGTCGAAGTGCTCAAGCCGAATCGCCTTCCAATCAAGTCGGTGGGGCAATGGATCCGGAACGAACGCAAACGTATTGGTCCGCGTAGGCTCTCCCCTCGGGCCATCGATGTACTCAGTGAGGGTGGTGGGAACCAGCTTTCCAGGAGAACTCGCGTGAAAGTCGGATTTCTTCACTAATCCAAATTCCTTGATTAGGCCCAGAGTTAATCCAGAAACAGGCTGTTTTGTAGATTAATTAGCGCCGTTAGTAGAGCGGATTGGATTAAGCCACCTGCCACATCGCAGTGCATGTCGGAGCCGTCGGGATGATGCGGTAGCGTTACGGCAGCGCGCTCGCGGGCTCGGATGGCTCTTCGACAACTTCTGCGGGAACGGCGCGGGGCCGCAGCCAACGGCCAAGCATCAATTTGGCGTCCATCATCAAACTGAAGAGGGTCGGCACCAGGAGCAAGGTGAAGATCGTCGAAACCACCAACCCGCCTAACACGACGCTACCCAAACCGCGATACAGCTCACTTCCGGCACCAGGAAAAAGCACCAGCGGAGCGAGCCCAAAGACGGTGGTCAGGGTGGTCATGAAGATCGGGCGGATACGCGTGCGGACGCTTTCGAGAATCGCGTCCTGGGGATCCATGCTGTCCTCGCGCATGTGGTTCAGCGATTGATGCACGATCAAGATGGCGTTATTGACCACCGTTCCAATTAGGATGACGAAGCCAAGCATCGTGAGCACATCGAGCGTCTGCACTTGTCCGTTCAAAAAGTGCAGATACACATTCAGCAAGTTCAAACCCAAGATGCCACCCACCGCTCCCAGCGGCACGCTAAGGATAATGACCATCGGGTACAGCCAGGACTCGAACAAGGCCGCCATCAACAGGTAAGTGATCAGCAACGCCAAGACGAAGTTCCAGCGCATCGCGTCCCACGTCTCGCGCAGCTTGTCGGCGGTACCGCTGAGCGTCAGCATGTATTCGCCTCCCAATTCTCCACTGGCCTGGAGCGGCTCCATGATCTCGGTGGTGATCGTGTTCAGTGCGTCCTCCAAGGCGACGTTCTCGGGTGGCTTGACGCGGATGGTGATCGCGCGTTGACGTTCGCGATGATTCACTTGCTCCGGCCCGCTGCCGTATTCAATGCGAGCCAGCGCCCCCAACGGCACGAGTTGACCGCCGGGCGTCGCGATCGGGATCGACTCCAAATCCTGCGTGCGCGTGATGGCGTCTTGGCTACCCATGATCGTGAGATCGACCTTGTCGCCGCCTTGGTAGTAGTAACCCGCCCAAGCTCCATCCACCAACGCATTCGTGCTATACCCCAGATCGACGGCCGTCACGCCCATGTCGGCGGCTTGCAGCAAATGCGGGATGACATGCATCTCGGGATTCGACAGATCCAGGCTGGGAATCGGCTGCACTTGCGAACCGGGCAAGAGTTGGGTGACTTGGCCGAAGATGCGACCTCCGAACGCGACCAGTTTGGTCAGCTCGGGCCCCGTGATTTCGATGTCAATGCTGCGACCCCCGGTCAGTCCACTCTCGAACAGACTGGACTTGTTGGCGATGACCAACGTGCCGGGAAGCTTACTGCGCAAACCGGGAGCAATGGCACCGTTGCGCGGATTCACGCCGCCCGTGATTAAAGGAATCAGCTCGTCCACCCGCGACGGGTCGCCGCTGCGCAGTCCAAGAAAAACCGAACGACCGCGGGCCACATAAAAGAAGTCTCGCACTGCCGGAAAATCGAGCAGCGCCGCTTCGGGACTGTCGGGATCAATATCCCAATACGGTCTCAGCTCGTCTTCCACGGTCTGGCCCAAGTTTGCCAGCTCGTCCAGGTTATAACCGGGAGGCGGAAACACTAAGCAGATTATCAAATTGCGATTGCCGGTCGGCAGGTACTCGACCTTCGGCCACAGCAAAATGCTCAAGGCGAACGATGCTCCGACCAAGCTGGTTACGACCACAATGCGCGCGAGGTAGCTGCGTTGCACCCAAGCGTTCAGGCCCACAATCAGCGACACAAAGCGATCGCCGTTGACGGTCAAAAAATTCTCGACCCATTGGGCGCGGCGGGCCAAGTGATGACTGGAAAGGGCTTGGCGCTCGGCCCGCACCAACAATCGCGCCGCGGCAGTGGGGATCACGGTGATGGACACGATCAGCGATAGCGCGACCGCCGAGCTGATTGCCAAGGCGATGTCGCGGAACAACTGCCCCGCCTCCTCCTGTACGAATAGCACGGGCAGGAAGACAGCCAGCGTGGTCAGCGTCGAGGCGGCGACGGCGCCCCACACCTCTTTCGTGGCGCGTTCCGCCGCTTGCAGCGGAGTATCGCCCTCTTGGAAGTGACGATAAATGTTTTCCAACACGACCACCGCGTTGTCGACAAGCATGCCCACGGCGAAGGCCAGCCCCGCCAAGCTAATGACGTTGAGCGAACGGCCCAACTGCTGCAGGACCAGGAAGGTACCAACGATACTGATCGGGATCGCCAAGCTGACCACGAGCGCACCGCGCGCGAACCAGAAGCCGGCGATCAGGATCAACAGCAACGTCGCGAGGAAGAACCAAGGGGAGATCACCAGCGCGGCCACCGCCGTGGCGGCCAACAGTGGCGCGAACAACAGCGTGCGAGTGCCAAGGTGCAGGAACAACATCAAGATGATGACGGTCAAGGCACCGCCCAGGATGATGTTCTCATTGACCAAGCCAACCGCCGAATAAATGTACTCGGTCTCGTCGTAGACCTGGGTCAGCCTTAAACCTTGGGCCTTGAGGATACCTTGGTTCAAACGCTCGTTCATCTCCTGCAGTCCGCGCATGACGTCCAGCACGTTCGCGCCCGAGTCGCGAATCACGTTCACCGCGATACATTCGTTGCCATACCGCCGCACGAAGCCATCGGGCTTTTTGTAGCCCAATTGCACTTCGCCGATGTCGCGCACATAAACCGGCGCGCCGTCCACCACGGCCAGCACCTGGTTTTCGACCTGCTCGGGACTACGAAACTGCCCCAAGGTGCGCACCACCCAGCGGCGTTTGCCTTCCCAAAAGTCGCCCCCCGACGTGTCTTTGTTTTGAGCACGCAAGACATTCCGCACGTCGGTAATCGTCAACTGTCGCGCGGCCAGTCGCTGCGGATCGACAATGACCTGCAACTCGGGATCGCGGCCGCCCAACACATTGGAATTCGACACGCCGTCCACGCGTTCGAACTGCGCTTCGATCTGATCCTCGGCGAATTTGCGTTGGGCAGCGAGATCGATCGGGGGCGGCAGCAACTGCTCGCGCACCACGGGATGCTTGTCGGCGGCACGGCGCAACCGAGTCTCGGCCAAGGCCACGCTATGGGCCTTGATGACCGGTTCGAGATCCTCCGTGAGCTCGGGATGCGCGTTGATGAATTGCCGGACCACGTCGGGCTCGGGCATGCGCGCGCTCAGGATAAACCACGCGATGGGGCGATCCGAGGAGCTCGAGGTAAGAATCACGGGCTCGTCCGAGTCCTCGGGATATTCGGACACTTGTTGCAGGCGGCTATTCACCTTCAACAAGGCTTCTTCCATATTGGTGCCGACGCGGAATTCGAGCGTGATGATGCCGGAGGAATCCATCGCCTCCGAGGACATCTTGGTGACGCCCTCGACGGCC
>JBGTHH010001081.1:0-6135 GCA_041746275.1 Pirellulaceae bacterium
CCGCACTTTCCTGCCACGGCCAAACGCGTGATTTTTCTGTTCATGGCGGGAGCTCCCAGCCAGTTGGAGTTGTTCGATTACAAGCCAAAGCTGGCGGAATTGGAAGGCAAGCCCATCCCTCCCGAGGTCATCCAGGGGCAACGCTATGCGTTCATTCAACCCGATGCCGCCGTACTAGGACCCCGATTTCGCTTTGCCCGTCACGGTCAATGTGGAGCCGAGATCTCAGAGGCCCTACCGCATCTCGCTAATGTGGTCGACGATATCGCGATCGTGCGGTCGATGCACACGGACCTGTTCAACCATGCACCGGCTCAACTGTTCGTGAACACGGGCAGCGGCATTCCCGGACGACCGAGCATGGGGTCCTGGTTAAGTTATGGGATTGGCAGCGATGCCGACGACTTGCCTTCGTTCGTGGTGCTCGAAAGCGGCGGCAGCTTGAGTGGTGGCGCGGCGATGTGGAGCAGCGGTTTTCTGCCGGGCACGCATCAAGGCGTCCCCTTTCGCGGGCAAGGCGATCCGATCCTGAACGTCTCGAATCCGCGCGGCTACGATCAACGAGCGCAACGTGAGACGCTGGACCTCATTCGTTCGCTCAACAGCCAGCAACTCGACGTGATTAATGATCCCGAAATCGCGACACGCATCAACGCCTACGAGATGGCGTTTCGCATGCAGTCGCGTGCTCCCGAGCTCATGGATTTCTCTCAGGAAAGTCAGGCCACGCTCGACGCCTACGGTGCCAAACCGGGAGACACCAAAGCGGCGTTCGCGAACAACTGCCTTTTGGCTCGTCGATTGGCCGAACGTGGCGTGCGTTTTATTCAGGTCTACCATGCTGGCTGGGACCATCACAGCAACGTCGAGGGTGGAGTACGTACGCAATCCGCGCTCACCGATCAGGCCTGCGCCGCCTTGCTTCAGGATCTGAAGCAGCAAGGGCTGCTCGACGACACGCTGCTGATCTGGGGCGGCGAGTTTGGACGCACTCCCATGGTCGAAGCGAGTGTCGCACTCGGGCGTACGCTCGGGCGAGACCACCACCCTCAAGCCTTCACCATGTGGCTGGCGGGTGGCGGGATTCGTCCGGGCCTGAGTCTGGGAAGCACCGACGAGCTGGGCTTCCATGTCACGCAGCACCCCGTTCACGTCCACGATTTGCAGGCTACAATCCTGCACTGCCTGGGGCTGGACCATCGCCGTCTCACCTTCCGCCTGCGCGGACTAAACTTCCGGTTGACCGGCGTCGAGGAGCATCATCCGGTCAAGGAACTGTTGGCGTAAACGGGGCGGGTTGGAGTACAGCTTTCAGGCTGCCAATTACCGAGAGCCGGAACTCCAACCCGAAGATCTAGTGTTGACAGAGCACTAGAAACCTGGAGGAAGGTCGTCGGGAGCTTCCTCGGGAGTCACCGGCATATCGGGAGGAGTCGCGGCCTCGGGACCGGGTCCCGGTGGCACGTCATCCGATGGCAACTCATCTTCGACGGCAACCGCCGCGGCAGCGGCGGCAGCGGGCGTGAGGAAGGCTAACTTGCCAACCGCTTCGCGCACGGACTTGGCAAAGCCAGCCAGCGTGGGCTTGTCGGCTGGAGGTTCCGCTGCGGCGAGAACATCGGTGACGCCCTTAAGAACTGCCTCGACATTCTTCACCTGCGCGGCGTCGGCCTTCGCGGCCACCTTCATTCCGTCGAGGCCCAGCTTGACGCAGGTGAGTTGATACTTCAAACGTCGCCGCGACCAATCGACGCGTGGGTCAACTGGAACGGTTGCGGCAACTATGCCACCCATCATCTGGCCGTACTCTCCATAGCCTCCCATTCCCATCATATCCATCTGCGGCATGGACTCCTCCATGCTCATCGATTCACCATAGCCCATCTCGCCCGCACCCGGATATCCGCCGCCGGCTCCGGTCATCATACCTTGGCCCTGCATCGCGCCGCTGGCGGCCGGATTCGGCTTGCTGAGCAGTTCGCGGAGTGCCGTGAGCTCTCGCTCGCGGGCACCAAGTGCGCCAATCCGAGTGAGTTCGTCGGCGCAGGCTTTAACGGCCAATATGCCAAGCTGCCGCGATAAGGCGGTGGCATCGATTTTCTGTTTCCCGTCGGCCGACCAATGCGCAAGGGCTTCGGAAGCCGTACAACGCAGGGAAATTGGCGCGGCTTCATCGGCGACAATCTTCGCCAGCACGGCATTCATTTTGGGATCGACACCTACCATGCCCAGTGAGGCCAAGATGTCGATCGCTCGTCGCTGCATCCAGGTGTGTCCCTCAGATGATCGACTCGCAGGTGGGGCCGATTCCAATAGCGCAAGCATTTCGTCCGCCACAACACGCTTCTTGGCCCCTGGAATGCGGCGGTTGGCGGGACGCACCAGATCGAGTCGCACGTGCCTATCCAGTCCGATCAGCGCGGCCACGCGAACGGCGTCGATTTGAGTGGGGCTCTGGTACTCGGCGAGTAACACATCGAAGGCCTCGGGGAGTGGATCGGGAGCGAGGGCTCTTGCATCGGCGGCGTTGGGATCCCGAGCGCCATATTCAATCGCATTCAGACTGCCAATCAACAGCATAGCATTGTAGCGAACCGCCGGATGAAAGTTGTGAGCTCCAGGGCTCTGTGAAATCAACCGCATGTAGGTTAGCGTCATGGTTCGGACGTGGGCAAGAGCTGCCGGTGACCGCGCTGTCCGAAAATCCTTGATCAACAGATCCTGTCGTAGCTCGGGAAGCTTGCCCCAGTTTTCGGGAATGGTGAAGCTCGGCAGGAAATAGGACTTATACCAGCCGTCAAGAATTTTCTTGCCCGCGTCATCCGCCGGAATCGTTCCTAAGAACACCTTGCGAGCGCTCATATACGCGGTCGCACGTGCCCGAGTCCGTTCGTCGTCCTGGGCCTTGGCATCCGGATTCTCCGCAATGAAGGCCGGATCAAGCGGTCTCAACTTGATGTCGACCGAATTCGCCAGCGATGTGAACGGTTTGGGAGGCACTGCGGCAACCGGTGGATTCTGACCACGTGCGATGGGAATCGCGACAACGCCGACGAACCCAACAACCCCGATCCAACATGCATGTTTCAGCGACATGATCCTGTTCTCCGAAAAGAACCCGCCGTCGAGCGGGCTCCGGTCACCGAATGGCGAACCGGATTCCTTAACCCCTGCATTTGTTGGGACCAACGAGCTCTCAAGACAGGCGGACCGATCACTTTCAGAACCGCGCTATGCATGCGCACCCGGGGCCAAACAAGTTACATCTAGACTACTCGTCGAGCCGCCCTGCTGTCAACTTTAGAACCAAAAGCAATGCCCCTCATCGACTTATGAAGAAAGGCAAGTCCAAATCCATAGACGACGACCGGTCAACGCGTTGGAGATACTCAGGTCTCCAGCTCACTCGTTGTCATAGGGCATCATGATTTCGTCGGGAGCGAGCCCGGCGATGGACGTGAAACCACCCTCGGCAATCGCCGCGCCCAACCCTGTGATTTGGCGGAAGTAACGATCGCTCGGGCGGCTACAGGACAGTTCGCGGGCCAGTTCCTGACAGAAGAGGTCAGCCGCTTGTCGCACCACTTCGTCCTCTTGCCGCGCGGCGTACAACGCCGTACAGAGCATCACCACCAGCTTCTGCATACGTAGGGATAGCTCCGACATGCGGCATTGGCGATCGGCCAACTTCAGTTGATGCTTCCGCATCGTGCCACTGATCTCCAGAGGCGAGTTCTGCAATCCGGCTGCGGCGAACTCGGCATGGCGTTGCAGCGCGGTCGGCATCGGAGGCAAGCTGGGACGCGGCTTGGGGACAAAGTATTGCGACATGAACCACTTGCCGTAGGGGGCCATGACTCCCTTAAGCGCCCACATGTGTGCTGGATTGAGCGGGTTGGGCTGCCGAATCCCCGCCGCGGCGAGCGCGTGGCCGATCGGCTCGAAGTACAACGTGCCATGGTGCTTCACTAACGACTTGAAGAACGCCATGCCCAGCATCTCCCCTTCCCCTTCGTAGATGCAGGGAGCGAGGTACTCGTGAACGTTGTCGCCAAACATATGCCCCGCCAGGAACGAGCGTCCGCCGTGCGTTTTCATGTAGAGTTCGATCGCGGCTTCCTTCTGCATCTCGCTGCCGAAGATCTTGGCGACGATACATTCCATCTCGCCGCGATAGCCCGCGTCGATCAGCCCCGCGCACCAAGCCACCAGCGCGTCGCAGGCCACAATCATACCGGCCAAGCGGCCAATGCGGCGTTGCACCAACTCGCGCCGCGCTATCGTCTCGCCGTATGTTTTGCGGAAGTTCGCCCACGGCAGCATACTCGCCAACATCAACCGCATCGTCCCGGCGGCATTCGCACACAAGGCCACGCGTCCCAAGTTCAAGCCATGATAAGCAATCGTCAATCCGCTCCCTTTGATCGGCTGGAGAAGGTTGTTGGCGGGAACGCGGAAGTCCTTGAAGATGATGCCTCGGTTGTACGTGTGCTTGAGGGCGTGCAAGCCGTACTTGCGCAGTTGGAACTGCTCGTTTTCCTCGTTCGGTAATTCACAAATCAGGACTGCGGGCTTCTCGTCAATCAAGCAGACCAATCCGATCGTGCGACCCGGCACGACGTTGGTGATAAACAGCTTCTCGCCGTTGACCACATAATCATCGCCCTGAAGCGTGGCGGTGGTGCGCAAGGCCGTGAGGTCCGAGCCGGCTCCGGGTTCGGTCAAAGCAAAGGCCGAAAGTTTCTCGCCGCTCGCCAGTCCGGGCAGGAAGCGTTGTTTCTGTTCGTCAGTCCCAAAGGTGCGCACGGGATCGACGGCTCCAATGCAACCGTGTACCGAAGCCAGCCCGGCAACGGTCGGATCGGCCATCGCCATGCGTGTGAGGAAGCGAGCGAAGCTGGCGAATGGAGCGGCGCTGCCACCATACTCCTTCCCAACCAGCAGCCCCCAGTACCCCGCGGTGGCGAGATCGTTTAACACCCGGTCGCTGATCTTGTGTTCGTCGTTCATCAGCGTGCCCGCGTGGCGATGACGATCAACGACGGCGACCGAGTCATCCATCACGCGAGTAACTTCCGGGGGCGTGTGCGGCTCCGTGGATTGAAATAACTCGATCGGAATCCCACGATCCCAAACCGCGCGATGAGCGGGGCTGTGGATGGTTTGGTACTGCGGGCTAAAGAGCGATTCAACTTGATCATCGGCCTTGTCGATGGCCCCGGTGCGACGAGCCTCTTCCTGGCTCTTTCCCCCGAGCGTGAGCGCGGTCTCGGCAAACGAAGCTTTTTCGTTCTCGGCAGTTGTCTCGTCTACCGATACTCGGGGGTCCTCGACCGACATGATTAACTCCTCTGGCAGAATTTCCTGCGGGGGCACTGATTCCTGCGGGTCCACAGCGCGGACCAACCGCCTACAGACATCTTATCGCACGTGCCATGGGGAAACAGCCAATGAATCCGTTCGTCCGGCTTCTTAGGCGATTTGCTTCGTTTGCTCCCGGAGTTGTTTGGTCAGCCCTTCGGCAAAGGGGAGAAAATCCTTGAGCAAGATCCCTTGGCTTTGCAGCCAAGCCCCGGTTCCCCCAACACTGGCCAATGGCCGTGGCGAACCCCGAAAGCGAACTCGATCAAAACCACTGATGACGCCTAGGATACTGTGGGCGAATCGTTGTGTATCGGCGAAGATACGGCCTTCATTTCGAGATGTCCTCGCTTTCCTGACCAGGGCGAATGACGTTGATCGTGCTTGTCGTGGAATTTACCGGCTTGGCTCGCAATTCCACCAAGTACGCCAGCAGATCGTGACACTCGGCATCCGACAAGATCGTTCCACAAGCACGGCGGGGACAGCCAGCTTTCCAGGTAGCTTATCGCGAACGCTCTTGATTTCAACAAACCGGGTAACAGACTAGGACGGCTGTCCCCAGTCTGCCTTCCAGTCTGCCTTTTAATGTCAGAGAGACGAACAGTGAGACACGGCAAATGTCGGCACGAATCGGTTTCAGATCGCCTCTAACGATCGAATGCTTCGTGGCTGCTGCGTCCGGGTTGGTGTTCACACTGGGTCAATCATCCTGTTACAATTCCACCATGTCCAGCGAGCGAGACAAAGCGAGATGGTGGTGGCAGTTCAGCC
>JBGTHH010001082.1:0-2835 GCA_041746275.1 Pirellulaceae bacterium
CGAAGAGTCGGACCCAGACGACCTGCAACACGTGGCTCGCATGGCGCTGGAAGAGAAGGCGATTAACCTAATTCTCGCCCGCGAACCGCAGTTGAAGCGGACACCAACGAACAATCGTGGCTTTGATCTCTTCGAAACGAACGGTGACGACGAGATTATTCGACTTGTCGAGGTGAAGGCCATGACCGGCGACCTCCAGCAGCGACTCGTTGGCGTGTCTCGTGAGCAATTCGACTGTGCTCGCGACCATGGCGAGGCATATTGGCTGTACGTTGTGGAATACGCCGACGACTCACAAAACTCACGAATCATTCGCATTCAAGACCCGGCGGGAAAGGCACGCACGTTTTGTTTCGATCGTGGTTGGATCAGTGTGGCCGAGACGTGTGTGCCAGTGAACGGGCCAGACACGGATGACGTCAGACCAATACGGGCGATCTGGACAACTTGCGCGGCTGACGATGTCGACCAGCATCAATAGTCAACACTCAAACCCGCAGTCGCTACTTACCTGTCGAGTCACTGATCGGTGGCGGCAAGTCGATCTTGGTCCAGATGACGGCTCGAACTACAATGGGTACCGATCGTTACGCCCATCTGTGTGGCCGCATAGCAAACACTTGCCGGGATTCGCATGTCGGAAGCCCTTCGTTTTACGCATTTCGAAGAGTTGATGTTTCATCAGGACAGTCGGGCCTACCCGTGTACCTGCTTCATTCGGCTGCAATTCCACGGCGTTTTGGAGCGGCAGGCGTTCACCCGCGCAGCTCGACGAGCCTTAGCTCGGCATCCGCTGCTGGGAGCGAAGGTGGAGCTTCGACGCGGCAGCCCTTATTGGTTGTTGTCACCCGACGCGGAGCCGGTCATTCTGTGGCAAGAGTCCGAAGTGAAACAATCCAGCCCCTCGGCCAGTTATTTGGATTTGTTGAGCGACGGGGGCCTGCGATTGATCGTCGTGGTCGACGCGGCGCGATCGGACTTGCTCGTGCAGTTCCACCATTCCTGCTGCGATGGCGTGGGCATCTTTCAGTTCATCTTGGATCTGCTGATCGCGTATGCCGACGAAGCCGGCCAGACTCCCGGGAGTTACCGTCTTCCGAAGCTCGATCCGAAACGATTGCCCGCGCGAGGTTCGCTGGGGCTGACGTCCAAGAAGTTACTCAAGATGGCTCCGCAACAAGCCGTGGGGTTGCAAGGCGTGGGGCAGTTCGTCATGCGAGCTCCGCGGCCCATCGTGCCGCATCAGCGTTGGCCCAACGAGGCTCCGGCCCACGAGACTTATCCGGCCTTGTGTGCGCATCACTTCGATGTCGCGACGACGCAGGGGCTACGGGCCTCGGCCAAACGACAACGCGTGACGATGAACGACCTGCTGGCGCGCGATCTCTTCTTGGGCCTGCACGAGTTTCGCAGTCGCAACGTGCTGGGAGGCGCGGAGGAATGGCTGCGGATGATGGTGCCGATGAATCTGCGAAGCGCCGCCGATCGCCATATTTCAGCCGCCAATATTGTCAGCTCGGTATTCCTGGATCGACGAGGCCGCGATTTCGCGGACGCCGAGAGTCTGTTGGCCAGCATCAAAGAGCAGATGGACTTGATCAAGCGTTTGCAATTGGGCTTCACGTTCATCTTCTCGTTGTACGCGAGTCGTTTGTTACCGGGAGGTCTGCGGCGGGCAGCGGGGGGGAAGAGTTGCAACACCTCGGTGGTTTTTACGAACCTGGGCAAGGTCCTGTCTCGCACTCCGTTGCCCGAGGACCAGGGTCGGGTCGTGGCCGCGAATGTCCGCTTGGACCAAATCGAGATCGCCGCCCCACTGGCTCCGTACTTGTGCGCCTCGTTTGCCGCGGGCTGGTATGCCGATTGTCTCTCGATTACGTTGCACCACGACCCGCGTGTTATCGACGCGGCGGCCGCGGAGCAATTGCTGCAATGCTTTGTGCGGCAGATCCGCAACTCGGCGCAGGCTTCCGCTACGGCTTCGCCAGCCGACACGTCGGCCGTAGCCACGAGCAATGCACCTCGTTAGGATCTTGCGATGTCACTTACGCGCGCCGTTCGCGCATGTTGTAGAGCGGAATTTGTTCCGTTTGCCGCGGACGGCACGGCTTCGAACGGAACGAGTTCCGTTCTACTGTTTAGTTGCGGCTTCGCCGCGTTAGAGTCTTGCGGGATTTGTTGATGCGATTTGAAAAGTGAAATTGGCTTCCAGCCTATCGTGGAAGTCGCAGGCTGTAAGCCTACGCCACATGTTTCTCCCACGATCCTTCGTCACCTACTTCAGTTTGAGCCCACCGCATGAGCGACATTGCGATTATCTTGTTCTGGACGCTCGCGGTGTTAGTGCTCGGCCAAGGCGGGCTGGTCATCGGGTTTGTCTGGGCCTTGTGGAATTGGCAACGACCTCTGTTGTCGGACGCCGAGGCCCCCAAGGCCGCGGTGATCTTGTGCCTGCGAGGAGGCGATCCGTTCCTGGGCGACTGCGTACGCGGCTTACTGGCCCAGGACTATCCCGATTATCTCGTGCATGTCGTGGTCGATCATCCCGACGATCCGGCCCACGCCATTCTCCGCCAATTGGTCCAGCAAGAGCATGGCGAGCGAGTCCGGATCGAGTTCCTGCACGAGCCGCGTGAAACTTGTAGCTTGAAGTGCAGCAGCGTCGTGCAGGCCGCGAGCTCGCTCGACGATTCGGTTCACTTCATCGCGCAACTCGATGCCGATACCATTCCCCACACGACTTGGTTACGCGAGTTGGCCACGGCCTTGGCGGATGATCGCGTGGGAGCCGCGACTGGCAATCGCTGGTACATGCCGAATCGCGTGTCGTTGGGT
>JBGTHH010001083.1:0-7791 GCA_041746275.1 Pirellulaceae bacterium
TCACCGATTTGATCGAAGGCAAAGCCTCGCTGATGCGACGGTCGTCCGTGATTTGTTGCTGATCGTTCAATGGGACGTTGAAATCGACGCGAATCAAGACGGTCTTGCCCGCCACGTCCACATCGGCGATGGTTTTTTTAGCCATATCTGCTCTGAATCCGTGAGCCTGTCCGAAAAGGGGTCTGACCCTCTGGAGGCGGGTCGATTTCACTGGGTTTTGGCCTCGCCGGAGAGGGTCAGACCCCTTTTCGGACAGGCTCTAAGTCCCGTTTATAACGCTGGTCGTCAGCGATGACCAGTGGCGGGGTTGACCAGGACTCGTTGGGTTTCAACAATCACACGCCTTGAAGCCGACACGGGGACGACGAGCCGTTGTCAGTGTCAGGCCCTTGTTTTAACTGGCTGCCAAACAGATGCCCCGAGACGACGAGTTCGATTACATCCTGGTCGGAGCGGGTTCGGCAGGTTGCGTGCTGGCTGCGCGGCTGACCGAGGACGCGAGCTGCCGCGTGTTGCTGCTCGAAGCGGGCGGTTCGGATGCATGTCGCGATGTCGAAGATCCACGCCGCTGGCCCAAATTGCTAATTGGTGAGCGCGACTGGGGATATCACTCGGCCCCACTGCGACACTGCCACAACCGCATCGATCCGATTCCCCGCGCAAAAATGTTGGGAGGGTGTCATAGCCACAATGCGTGTGCGTGGGTGCGCGGGCATCGAAGCGATTTTGAAGCCTGGGTTCGTGCGGGCTGTCGTGGCTGGGACTGGGAGACCGTATTGCGGCTGTACCAGAAGATCGAGAATTGGCAGGGAGCACCCCATGGCCTGCGCGGCAGCAGCGGTCCGCTCTGGGTCGCGCCGCCCGTCGATCCGCATCCCTTGGCAGAAGCTTTTGTCGCTGCGGGAAACGCGGTGGGGCTGACTTCAATCGCCGACTACAACGCCGAAGAGATGGAGGGGACCAGCTTATTCAACCTGACGATCCAAGCCGGTCAGCGCCAAAGCGTAGCCCGCGCGTATTTGTATCCGGCGATGGAGCGAGCGAACTTGACGGTGCGTACGTGGGCAGAGTCACAGCGACTGTTGATGGAAGGGACGCGCTGTTGCGGCGTGATCTATGAACACGAGGGCCAGCGGAAAACGGCACGGGCCACTCGCGAAGTTATTCTCTGTGCGGGTGTGGTGGGCTCGCCCCGTTTGTTATTGCTGTCCGGAATTGGTCCCGCTGGACAGCTCCAGCGATTGGGGATTCCTGTCGTTCACCATCTGCCCGGCGTCGGTCAAAACTTGCAAGATCATCCGTTGATTGGCGGCATCAACTATACGACGCGGACTCCGCTACCGAAGTACCGCAATAACGGCGTCGAGGCAACTCTGTGGTGGCGCAGCCAACGCGAACTTGCGGGTCCCGATGTGCAAGTCGTGCTGGTCGAGTTTCCGTATGCAACACCTGCGTTGACGCACCGACTGTCGGACCAACCGGGGTATTGCATCGCGCCGAGCCTCGTGCGGCCCGCCAGTCGTGGCTCGCTCGAATTGCATTCCGCCGATCCGCGTGTCGCGCCGATCATCGACGTGAACTTCCTGGCCTGCGACGCGGATGTGAACACGTTGCTAGCCGCCGTGGAACTTGGCCGCGAACTTGGCGCGGCAGCTCCCTTCGATCCTTATCGCCGATGCGAGGTGATGCCCGGCAAGCTTGGTCGCGCGGAGATGATCGACTTCATTCGCCACGCGACCAAGACGTTCTTTCATCCGACGAGCACCTGTGCGATGGGAATCGATGCAGAGGCGGTGGTTGATCCCGAGCTGCGGGTTTACGGAATCGATGGACTACGCGTCGCCGACGCTTCCATTATGCCCACCATTCCCTCCGGAAATACCAACGCGCCGTGTGTGATGATCGGAGAGAAGGCGGCGGAATTGATTTGGGGGACGTGAAGTCACTCGCCTGGCACCGCGGGAGCGTCGTCGCGACCGAAGACCATCATGTGCTGCCACGGAAGTTTGTCGAACTCGCGCACCAGCTTGAAGCCGTTCGGCACCAACTCCTTCATGATCTGAGCCTTGCTCATTTTGTGGAGCGGTTTGATCGGCACGTTCGGATCTTCCTCGCGAAACTCGACCAAGACGACGACTCCGTGCGGTGACAGAGATTCCCGCATGGCCTTGAGCATGTGCTCGGGATGCGAAAACTCGTGATAGACGTCGACGCAAAGAATCAGATCGATCTTGCCCGTGGGCAATTTGGGGTCCGAGACCGTTCCCAGAATCGGTTCGATGTTGGCAATCCCCTGGTCCGCCGCGCGTTCCTCCAGCAGCTTGAGCATCTCGGGTTGAATATCGACTCCGTAGACTAACCCACCCTCGCCAACCATCTTGGCGATCTGCAGGGTATAGAAGCCGTTGCCGCAGCCCATGTCACACACCGTCATGCCGAGCTTGACTCCCAGATTGGCCAGCATCAGCGAGCACCGCTCTTGATTCTCGCGATTGTCGCGGACCAACCATGGGGCTCCCAGATAGTGCATCGTCTGGGCGATCCGCCGACCCTTGTAAACTTCCAAGGCGGGTGGAGCCTCGTCGACCGCGGCCGCTTCCTGTGCGGAGGTGGGAAGCAACATGATTGCACCGACGAGAACAGTAGCGACGAGCACAGCACCGAGGACACTTAACCAAGCCTTCATGCGTATGACTTTCCAGAAGGGGCATCGAACAGGACCTTTGTCATTATCCGCAGATCGCCCCGAGAAGCAATCGAAGCCTCCGGACTTCGCCAAAGTCAGCGTGATCGCCAGCCAGCAGCACGACCCGAGCGGCGGGGCGAATTTGAGTGGCGATAACGGGATTCGTTTGCCATAATGGGAGCGATTGTCGAGGCTTCGCTGAATTCGGGATGCGGGTGATGAAAATCCAGGATATCGACCGCTATTGTGACCTGTTCGAGCAACGGGTGAGGGCTGGTCAGGACAGTTCCATCGAGCGGTTTCTGGATGAGCACGGACTGCCGCAACAGGGCCAGCTTGTAGCCGAATTGATCCGGCTTAAACGCGAGTACGCTCCGGATGGGAATTCGATCGCCAAACTCCAGGCCGTGGCCGAGACGTTCGTTTTGGAGCAGCAACGGGAGTCCACGCAGATTGAGGAAACGCTGGTTCGTCCAACGCAAAGCCTGACGAATACCGCCAACTGGAGCCTCGACAAGACTTGGCAGTTCGTCGCGAACCAACCTGGCATCTCGGTCACCACATCGATCAAGTCGCAGATCGACGCGACGATCGACTCGCAGACCGCGGCGGATTCCCCTGAGGAATCGAATCTGGTCATTCAGCAACGCTCCTTGAAGCCCGTCGCGAAAGGCCATCGCCAGGCTTCCGACTACGATCTGCTCAACTTGCTGGGGCAAGGGGGCATGGGCATGGTCTATGCCGCTCGACAGGCCTCGATCGATCGCACGGTCGCGATCAAGACGCTCAAGCCGAAGATCGCCGAGGACCCTGCGTATCGAACCAAGTTTCTATCCGAAGCGTGTGTGACCGGCGACTTGGAGCATCCCAATATCGTGCCGATTTACGATTTGGGGCGCAGCGCGGATGGGGCGTTGTTCTATGCCATGAAACGCGTCCAAGGAACTCCCTGGGACAAAGTCATCGCTCAGAAGTCCCTCGCCGAGAACCTTGAGATTCTCATGCGCGTCTCGGATGCCATCGCCTTTGCCCATGCCAAGGGGATCGTCCACCGCGACCTCAAGCCCGAGAACATCATGCTCGGCGGCTATGGGGAAGTCTTGGTGATGGACTGGGGATTGGCGATCCCTACGGACATGCGGCGGACGATCGGCGGCATGAAGCAGACGGCCAGCATGGGCGGAACCCCCGCGTACATGGCTCCGGAAATGGCGGCCGGTCCCTTCGAACAGATCGGCCCCAGCAGCGATATCTATTTGTTGGGCGCGATGCTCTATGAAATCACAACCGGATTGCGGCCACACACGGGCAAGAACGTCATGGAATGCCTGTACGCGGCCACGCGGAACATCATTCAACCAACCGACAAGCATGGCGAGCTGATTGACATCGCGCTCCGCGCGATGGAGTTCGAGCCGACGGATCGCTATCCCACGGTCACGGCGTTTCAAGACGCGATTCGAGCCTATCAGTCGCATTCCGAGAGTATCATTATCACGACGCACGCCGAAGATTATCTCTCGCGCGCACGCAACTCGGATGACTATCAGGACTTCGCGCGGGCTTTGTACGGTTTCCAACAGGCCCTCGATATGTGGGCCGGCAATCGCCAAGCTCAAGCGGGGTTAGATCAGACGCGACTTCTTTATGCCACCAGCGCGTATGCCAAGGAGGACTATGATCTGGGAGCCGGCTTGCTATCGCTCGACATTCCCGAACACGCGCGACTGCACGAGCAGATTACGGTGGCCAAACGCGATCGCGATGCGCGGCAGCAGCGGTTGCGGACGTACAAACGCGTGGGCCTGATTATGGTTCTGGTCTTCGTGGTCGTGGTCAGCGGCGCGGCGATCTTAATCAAACGTGAACGCGATGAAGCGGTCTGGCAACGCGGCAAGGCCGTCGAGGCACGCGATCGTGCGGAGGCGGCGGAGGGTGTCGCCGAGCAGCGACGCCAAGATGCCGTGGCAGCACAGCAGGAAGCGGAGGCGGCTCAGAAAGAAGCCGAGGCCGCGCAACTCGCCGAGGCGCGGGAGAGGCGGGCCGCCGAAGCCGCTCGGGAACAGGAACGACTGGCGAAGGAAGCCGAAGCGTACGAAGCCTACGTCGCACGCGTGGGTGCGGCGGTCGCCAAGATTGAGGAAAACGCCTACAACAGCGCGAGGGAATTGCTGCTCGCTTGTCTGCCCAGCTCGCCCGACGAGCCCGATTATCGCAACTGGGAATGGGGACGCTTGTGGTACTTGTGTCAGCAGGCCTCACAGGAATACGCCGCAGGCTTCCCCGTCGAGGCGATCGCGTACCTTCCGGCTGCGACGGGCGAATTCGACGCGTTCGCGGTCGGCGGCGAGGGCAACACGATTCGCATCTGGCAAGGAAACACCAACCCGCCGCTCACGTGGCAACTAGAAACTGATCGAGTCCATGCGTTGGCCTTCTCTCCCGATGGCCAGCATCTGGCTCTGGGCACCGGCGACGCAGATGGCTTTGTTCAGATTCGCGACGCCCGAGACGGAACACTTCGAAAACGACTCGGCGATCCAACCGACGGCTCGGGCCACGCGAAGGCGGTGTTAAGTGTTGAGTATTCCGCGGATGGGCTGCGACTGCTAACGAGTTCCCGCGATGGTACGGCGAAGGTTTGGGATGTCGCGAGCGGTGCGGTCTTGGCTAACTTGCATGGTCATCGTTGGTGGGTCTGGCAGGCGAGGTTTTGTCCTCGTCAGAGTGACACAGAGCCGGAAACTCAGATCGTCACAGTCAGCCAAGATGGCACGGCCGTGGTCTGGTCGGATGCCACCGGCCAGTGGCGAAACGCGAACTTGATTCAGCAGAGTCCACCCTTTCGCGGCCATCGAGGGCCGATCTATGCTGCCGCGTTTTCGCCCGATGGCCAGACGATTGCGACGGCGGGACACGACCAACGCGTCTTGCTGTGGAAGCGTGATGACGTGCGGGAGTTCGAATACGGCCAGGCTATGTCGAGCACGAGCACGAGCACGAATACGAGTACGAGTACGAATACGAATACGAATACGAATACGAGCACGAGCGAAGTGCCATCTGTGGTGACGGAACCGTACCGGCCGCTCATTGGCCATACCGCACCAATTCGCAGTCTGTCGTTTTCGCGGGACGGGCGGTTACTGGCTAGCGGTGGTCACGATAACACGATCAAGGTGTGGAGCGTGGACCGCGGACAAACCCTCAAAACGCTCCGAGGACACGGGCAGTGGGTCCGATCATGTGCGTTGTCGCCCGACGGTCGCTCGGTGCTGTCCGCGGGGTTCGATCATACGGCGCGGTTATGGAACATGGCTGGCTATGAGGAAGTGCGCGTCTTGCAAGGCAAGGTCTTGGCCGGACACGACGATGCCATCCTCGCCGCCGCGTTCTCGAAAGCCGGGGATCGCATCGTCACGGCCAGTCGGGATCGCACGATCAAGACCTGGAACTTCGATACGGGACAAGAGTTAAAGAGCTTTCGCGAAGGGCATTCTTTCCTGGCCTCGGATGCCGCGTTCTTCGCCAATGGTGGAAAGCTGGCGACCGCCGCTGTGGATGGAACCGTCCGCCTTTGGGATGTCGAATCGGGTACGCAACAACATACCCTACAGGGGACCGGGCGGAGCGCCGTTGTGGCGACAACGATGACGCATGCGCGCGTGCTCACGGGTGGACCTCGTCTTGATACCGACGAAGACCAACCACGTTGGTCCGCCAAACTGTGGGATGGAGGCTCGGGGGAAGTGATCCATGAACTGCTGGGCCACACTGCACAAGTCACCGCCGTGGCGATGTCTCACGACGGAAGTCGCTTGTTCACGGGTGACCTCGCCGGACTCGGGATCTTATGGGACGCCGAATCCGGTGACTTGCTCCATCGTTTGTCGTGGCACGGTGCCAAATTGATCGCCGCCGCCTTTGTCGAAGGCGATCACTATTTGCTGACCGCCAGCAGTGAACGGGTTGTAGCTCGTTGGGATGTGCGAACGGGAATGGTGGACGAGTCCAGGCTCATGCTGCACCCAGCGCCGTTGATCTCGATGGACGCTTCGCCCGATGGTCGCTTCGTGGTAACCAGCGCCGAGGACAATCGAGTTCGCTTGTGGGATCTGATCACCGGTGGTGAACCGCGCGTGTTGAACGCGGATCAGACGGGGGAACCGGCGGCGATCAACAAAGTCACGATTTCCCAGGACGGGCGTCTGATCTTGGCTGTGAACCATCACGATCGCTCCGTCCGCGTCTTCGAATGTGAGAGCGGTCGCGAGATTACCTATCCACAGACCAAACTTGAGCAGGGACCATTTCTGCAATTCAGCGAAACCACGCCGATCTGGTCGGCCGGTTTCGCGCCGGATGGTCGCCACATCCTGACCGTGGGTGGAGACCAAGTCCGGCTGTGGGAACTGAACGAGGAACAGGTGCCGTTTCGTCGACTGCGTATGAACTTCAGCCCGCATGGGGTGGTTTCGTCCGCGAGCTTTTCCACGGATGGAACGCGGATTGTCTCCGGTAGCTTTGATGGTACGGCGATCGTCTGGGATGCGGCCAGCGGAACCTCGACGCTCAAGCTCCTGGGGCAGCATTCCGGCGCGGTCAACTCGTCCGTCTTTTCGCCGGACCCCGAATCGCGCTATGTGCTCACGGCGAGCGATGATGGCTCCGCGATTCTCTGGAATGCCGTCAGCGGTGATTTCATGCGACGCTACATCGGGCACCAGCAGCGCGTGCTATGTGCGGTATTCTCTCGCGATCTGCAGCACATCCTCACCACGTCCGCGGATCAAACCGTCCGTGTTTGGGACATTAACGATGGCCAGCAACCGTTGAAGCGTTTGGAAGGCCACAGCGGACCTGTGTTGCAGGCAACGTTTTCGCCCGATGGAACCCGTGTGATTAGCGCTAGCGCCGATAACCTAGCCAAGCTTTGGGATCTCACGACGGGTACGGCGATCTGGACGCTAGCAGGGCATACCGCCGCAGTGACTTCGGTAGCATTCAGCCAGGATGGTCAGCGTGTGTTAACGGGAAGTGAAGATTTCCACGCCAAGTTGTGGGACGCCCGATCGGGCAAAGAATTGTTGACACTCAAGGGACAC
>JBGTHH010001084.1:0-7371 GCA_041746275.1 Pirellulaceae bacterium
CGCCGCTCCAGCTCCGAGAAGTTGAATCCGTCGCCATCGTATCTACCTCGGTTTCACTCGCGATTTCCCAGCACGTGCCCCACTCATTGCGATTCTAGCGTCTGTTTGGTCGTCTCGCTCGCACTCCCTCGGCACGCCCGCAAGCAGCGCCGATTGATTCCCTGTCGCGCGGAGTATCAAGGCGGCGGTAACCTCGTCATTCGGAACTGCACCGGTGGTGCCGTTTCCGCGGCGACGGTGGTCGCAAACGTCGGTTCCGCCACCTCGGGTTCCGCCACCTTGATTTCCGTGACTTGGACATCACGATCTGCCGTAGGTGCTGCCGTCTCCTCGCGGTTGAACGAGGTGTGCCGCGCCGCCGTGTCCCGTGCTGGAGCATCGCGTCGCATCTCGGGTTCGTGCTTTACGATGGTCGAAGTTACCTCGGGCACCGTACCCGCGAATACGGTCCAGATCCGAGCTTGGTTTCGCAAGCGAGCGAGCAATCGCTGTTCGGCCTGTTGCCGCTGGTCCTTCATCAGCTTCTCGCGAATCCGCTCGGAGGCCGCAGCCAGTGCGATCTTCTCCGCCGGTTTCTTTTCGAGCACGCGAGTTAGATGAAACGCGGCTCCTTCCTCCACGATGGGGCTAAGTTGTCCCACAGGGGTTTTCGATAACTTGCTAGCCAGGGTCGTCGCAGGAAGGTCACTCTGATTAATCCAACCGTGAGTGCGAACCTCGACATTGCGAGGATCGAAGCCGGGGGGAGGCGAGGCCGCAAGCCCTCGTGCCCGAGCGTGAACATAAGATATGGCTGCGTGAGCCTGCTCCCGCGTGGGAAACGAGGCGATTCGAATCGTCACTTGCTCCCATCGCAAGCGCGCCGGATTGGTAAACTCATCGAGGTGCTGATGATAATAACGAGCGACAGCATCGGCCGACGGCTGCTCGTCCAACTCCAACTGCGACTCAACCCAGGCGGCCACCTGCTCGATGGTCGGCAGGGGAGGTTCCGTACCGGACTCGGATTCAAGACTGTCACGCACCATCTGGACCAACAGCCGCGACTCGATCAGACGGTCGAGATGTTTCTTCATCACGGCTCGATACTGATCGTGCTTATCCCCGGTGGCGCGTTCGGCGTTCGACCCCAACAGCGCCAGTTCCGCTTCGGCCAACGGAGCCACTTGGCTCTCGAAAATCGCTTCGCCGTTGACTTGAGCGAGCAGGATGTCGTGGGGTTGCCTAGCCCCCGAGTCATCGACGAAACTCGCCAACTGAATCGTTTCCGACAGGCTAGATTCATCCGGCGGTGTCGGTGATTGAACTGCAATGGGCTCGTCGGGAAGTGTGGGGCCTTCGTCCGGTGCCGACGACCCGGAGTAGCCGCCACATGCGTCCAACGCGAGGCGTGCCAAGCGGCGAACGCGTTCCGATGATTCAACCAGACACCCATCGGGATGGATGTCAAAGGCAATCGCGTGCAGCTTCCTGCGGACATTGGGACTACAGCAACTGTCCGAGTTGCAGAAACCGCACGCGGTGTTCGTGCCGCGCAACGCGAGGGCCGCTTCATAGCGTACGGTTTCCGTGCAGTCATCCAAGGCCGCCAACAGCGCGCTCTCGACACTCGGATAGCAACCTCCGCAGCCGATCGTCGCCAGATATCGTAGGGCTTGGATCTTTTGTGGCGCGGCGTCCTGTTCCGCTTTGACTTCGGCGGCCGCCTTGACCGATGGGCTCGCTGTCTCGGCGAGATTGGCGGGATCCGTGATGGCTAACATCGGCGGACCGGGCTGCAATCCCGGAAAACGGCCTGCCAGATCGAGCCGAGCGGCAATTCGACTGCTCAGTCCGCGTAACCCCCTGCCAATCCCTCGTCCAAGCTGAGTCAGCCCGAGGAATTCGGGTAAAGTCTGCTTCTTGCAACAAGCCGCTGCGGGGGGAGCAATCGCCAAGACTGTGGTTTCCCCCACGCGAATCGAGGGCTGGGGTGGAGGTGCGGCGGGCGTGACTGCGGAAGGTGACGACGTGGCGCAGCCCAGAGCGCATAAACACGCCCACAATCCCACGATCAGCAAGCAACGATGTGCCAGCATGTGCATCACAACGCCCGAGGTCCAAAGTCAGCAGACGGCTTAGTACCTAATCGGGAGTGCGTCTGGTGAACTTGAACGATTAGGCGGAAGGAAGCGGTTGTAGGGAAAACAACGCCCCCCTCACTACCGAACGTCCACGCGGATGCGCTGCACGGTTCCGGTGCCTGCTTCGATGACCAGTTCCTCGATTTCGGCGAACCGAGGCTTGTTCCGGGCCAGTCCTTGAGCCTTGAGCTTGTATTTCCCGGGGGGAACATTCGCGAAGCTGAAGGCTCCCGAGTCCGCGGAAGTCGCCGGAGGAATCTGAATTTCCCCTTCGAGTTCGATCTTGGCTCCCGCTAGCGGCACACCGCCGTAATAGACTTTGCCCGCCAAGCGACCTGCTGCGGCCTGCCGCAGCGCCTCGCCGTCCTCTGCACTGACAAGTTCGATCCTCACTTTGGACAGTGGGCTGGCGTTGCCGACCTTATCCGTCGCCCGCACGAGAATCGTCTTCGCTCCCAACTCCATCCCGCTGGTCGGCAGCTTCGCACTCCAAACCGGGCCGGATGGCTCGCGGGTGGCTTTCACCGCCGGATTGCTCTCGCCCATCTCACCCGTTCCGGCCACGTCCCACGCCACCTCGACTTGCTGTACACCGCTCAAATCCCCATCACTGGCCCAAACGCGAACCGTCAATTCCGTCTCCGCCACGACCACGCGATCCGGCATCAATTCCACTCGATCAACGCTGGGACCGACACCGTCCAGGATGACCTCCACCGGCTCGCTCCAACGAATGATCCGACCGAGTTGCATGCGGGCCAGCAGATTGGCTCGCGCGTTTCGCAGGCTGCCGCTGGGAACGTCGAGTTCGAGGTCGTGTACCGTCGTGTCGAAGGCCAAGATGCCACTGGTATCGAAGCCCCGCAAAACGATGTCGGCTTGACGATCCGTATCGACGCGTACGGTGGCTTCATCGCGAAACTCACGATCGCGATTGACGTCGAGTCCCACTTCGATCTGATCTCCGCTCGTCTCGAAAGCGCCAACGGGGGCATCGACTTGTACTTGCACCGGAATGCTGCTAATCGGTGCCGCCAAACTCTGTTGCGTGGCGGGAGCGACAATGCGGATTTCCGCCACGTCGGTCAACTCGGAAATGGAGGCCACGGACTGGGCACACGGGACGCGGAAGACAAAGGCTCGTGGATAGTCGTCGACATGCACATACAACGTGACAACTCGATCCACGCTGGGAGGAACCTCCGCATACATAATGGCTGCGAAACCAGGAGCGCTGACCGCACCTTCCAACCGCGACGCGAATCCGGCGGGCAGTGGCTCAGCTAGTTCGCAGCGCACACGAAATCCCTGAGCCGGAACCAACGATCGATCGCGTGGAGTGACACGGACGGTCAGCCGTTGCTGATTCGCGTCATAGCTGGCCTGGGCCTGGAGATAACTGCGGGGACGTAAGGGCTTGAAGTCCACTCGCCGCAACGTGGTCTGTTGCGACTCACGGTCGGTGATCCGCAACAACAAGCCGTGCCGCACGTCGAACGATGCAGCCACATCGTTCGGAGCAGCTACGGCGATCGCTTCGCCGCCGACCGCCGATTCGGGCGGGAGAGGCGGTCGGAAGAGCAACGGCGTGGGCACGTTACCCGGCGGCAAGCTCAGCTTCTCGATGGTCAACAGGGAATCCAGCGGACCCAAGCGATCGAGAAACGGAACCAATGTCGCGGCCGATAAGGAATATTGGGGAATGACTTCGGTCAGTGCCCGACGCGGTGAAAGCAATTCGACCTCAACCGTGATGGGCCCTCCGCTACGATTCGCCAAGAGACAACGATAATTCGTCGTGTGGCTCGGTAAGGGATGCAATTCGACACCCGCATCGATCGCCGCCCAACGATCATGCTCCTCGGCCACGCTCAGGACCAGCGTCTCCGAGCCGGGCAGGATCACAGCCATTTCGTGTCGCACATAATCGTTGCCGCCGACCGCTTTGACGATCAACTTGGTCGGCTGCGGATGCTTCGCTCTCGCGCGTACGAGGATTTCAAATGTTTGGGGCACGCCTGGTGCGGCGACACGTGACGGCGGCAACGAACTCAAATCCGGCCGCAGCGGATACTGGGTGGCTCGTTCCGCCAGACGCACGTTGGCTTCCAAGCGTTCCCGTGGATCATCCTGGGGCAGTTGCTCCGCGGGGACTCCCTGACTCAACCATTCGTCGAGCGCCTGACGAGCCGCAGTGGAGGCGTGCCGCAATTCCTCACGCAACTTGCTCTCCACAAAGATCCGCTCAGCGGGTTGGGTTTCCAGCTCGATGAGTTCCGGATCGAACTGCAATATCAACCATATCGGTTGCGGATCGCCGCCCCGATAGGTAACTCCGAGGCGGATGAGTTGCTCGGGCTGCGCCGCCAACGACATCGCAGTTGTCCCTTCGATGTGCAGCGTGGGTGGCGGCGGCACGGGGCTCGGTGGTTGTTGAGGAATCGACAGCGCCAGCAACCGATAACGGCTGGCGGCTTGCCGATAGTACTGTGGGTCATCGCCCGGCGCGTCGCGAATTGCCTCGCGAAAGCGATCTCCGTGCCAGGTCACCAAATCGTAAGTCGAGGAATCGCGCAGACGATGACCGACGGAAGCCGCATCTAAAAAGCGATTGTCACGATAGTCGACACAATGCAAGGCGCGCTCGACCGCACGCAGCCGCGCGAGCGACTCGGGACGCGTCGGTGTTTGACTTAGGTCTCGCGTCTGAGTCACGACTCTGGCAATCCGACCGGGCAGCCCACGATACAATCGCTCCAACATCGCGCCGACCTCGCGGTGAGCTGCCCAGTTTCTCTCGGCTGACTCCGAGGAAACGGTCGCGGACGTTCCGAAGAGTTCGGCGAACCGTGATTCGAGTTGGTCCACCACTTGGTCGTCGTCACGAACGTGCAACTCGGCGAGAGCCGCGAGCTGGACCTCAAGTCGTAATTGCTCGGCGGCTCGCGACCAATCGCGGCTCGTTAACATCGGGGGCGACAAAGCACTACCACGCAGTTCGTCCGGGGTCAGTTCCCGGATCGCGGGTGCTTTGGCAAGTTGCCGTCGACTGAGCAATAGCTCGCGCGTTCGCGCGTCCGGTAAAGGCGTGCTAAGGAATCGCTCCAACCATCCCGAATCGTCGTCGACGGAACGATCCGCGATCTCCATGGCAGCCGTCCGCAGCGATTGTTCCATCGCTTTGGAGAGGACCAACAGTCTCTCGTGTTGACGTTGCAAATCGTCCAGCCTCGTCGCGTGAGGATCATCGAGAATCGCACAGAGCTTGGCGAGGGAGTTCAACACCTCGCCAAGTTGTTCCGTTGTGGGCATGCCGGGAAAATCCACGCTGGTGTGCCGCAACTGGACGTACCATGGAGCGCGCAGGAGAAGATCATTGCGCAAAACGATCGATTGCCGAACCAACTGCAAGTGTCGTGCGGCAACGTGGTAGTGCTTCAATGCGGACTGCAACAGATCCGTCGCGTGTGAGCTGTAGTCAGTTCCCAATTCATCGAGCAATCGACGGATGCCATGCAGTCGGAGGCGATCGCCAGACTCGATTTGCTTTTGAATCTCGGGGACTAGAAACAGTTCGTCCGCTGCAACCTGCTCGCCCAAACGGCACGTCTGCAAGGCCAAGCGGATCATGGACCAATCGAGCGCCGGGCGGCTGGCCAACTGCCGCGCCACGCGGACTTCGTACCAGCGCGAGAACTCCGAGCTGGCCGGCTGTGCGATCAGCTCGTCGAAGAGCTTGCGCTCGTTGGCCGCGAGTGCTTGATCGAAGGCTTCGATGAACGTGCGTTGTTCCGCAGTCAACCGACTCGGTTGGATGGTCGCCAACTGCTCCAACAAGCCTAGCGAGTGGATCTCTTGTGGGTCCAGGCTGACGCGCGGACGAAGCTCGTCCTGCCACGGAAACCGCTCGTCCGCCGCGCCGCTACCGCGGATCGCACCTTGCAGTCCCGCAACAATCTCGCGAAGATCCTTGATTCGCGCCTCGGGGGTCCGCCACGCATTGGCGTGCGGTGCCGCATGTTGCTCGTGGGCACGAAGTCGCGAGCTGAGTTCGCTCCAATAATGGGGAGCGTAATCGATCGGGTTCGCCAGCGCCGTTTGCCGCGTCAACACTTGGTCGACCAAGCGACGAGCTTCCTCGCGCATGGCCGCTTCATTGTTTGCGAAAGCGGGATCGTCCAACGACGGAGTCGAATTCGCTTCCGGTGCCTGGGCCACCGGGGGCGAAGGTGCTACCGGAGTGGGACCGTCAGGCGTGGCGGATGTTGGCGCTGGGTTGATCGATTCGGCAGAAGCAGCGGACTCCTGGACAACAGGCAACGCGGTGGAGAGCAGTACGTGCGGTGGAGCGGGAAGTCCACGGCGGCCACCGTGAAATAGCTGCGGCGTTTGACTCGTCGTACCGTCACCGGCCAAGCGAGCCCACTGCGATACCTGGAGCCGGACGAAGCGATACAGTTCGTCAAGTTCAATCCGCTGATTCGCGTTCAGATCGGCAGCACCCTGGAACCCTTGAGCCACGTAACGGCCAAACACCGACTGAGCCCAACGACGCGACGTATGAGGTCGCTCCATCACGGAATGCGCGGTGAGCACAAACAGCCGATCATCGCCCAACGCTTCGACTTCGCGCTGCACAGCCGCGGGAAACTCGTTGACCACCAATCCGAGCGGCGCATCGTAGGTCAGATAAGTTGAATCCAAAACCAGGAGCTGTACGCCCGCCGGTGCCAACAGCATTTGTTGCAGCAGTTTGGCCAGCGGATAACGGCCAGCTTCCGGAACGGTCGGATCGAAGTTCTCGCTGAGCAGGTAGGCTTTGCCATCCATCGCGATTCCATGGGCGCTGACGTAAACGATCAGGACATCGGCGGTCGCCAGATCAAGTTCTTCCAGGGCCGGCCCCATGGCTCCGAGCGCCTCGGGTGAATCGAGCTCGCGAATCGCGGTGCCGCGCGCTCCGGCTAGGCCCACAAAGGCCGCGTTCAACGGTGCCAGTTCCGCCAAGTCGCGTGACGCATACCGGTTGCCTGGCGTTCCCAACTTGTCGTAGTTCGTACCGGCTAGCGACAGCAGGTGGGAATTGGGATGCCAGAACGGCGCGAACACCAAGTAATACAGACCCGTCACGAGTCCCAACAGCAACAGCAGCATCAGCAGTCGACGTAGCCACCGCCAATAGCTGATCGGACGCCCCACAGGACGCCACGAATCGCGTAGGACTGCCGGACGCTTGGACGTTCTAACC
>JBGTHH010001085.1:0-7451 GCA_041746275.1 Pirellulaceae bacterium
ACCCAACCTTTCTGATGCCCGAGGTAGCGGACCTTGCCGCTAAGAACCGCCTGGGCCAGACGGCGGGAGACACACGAACTCTTGATGCCAACGTGCACGCGCACGTCGCGAAAGAAGACCAGCAATTTTCGCCCGCAGCAAGCCATTTGGCGGAGATCGATCCCGGTTCGAATTCCGGGGATTCGCTGCTGCTATCGCGGTCGTACAGACTTTGCTAGGCTGGGGCATCCTGCGACCGGAGGACGCAAATTCCTACGAAGCTGACCGAATACGGGCAGACGGCCTAAGTGGCGGAATACCGGGGCGTCGCCCAAAACATGATTCGCAAATGGGCTGCCCGTGGCGACATCCCGATGCATCGGAATCCTGCCCATGGCTATCGCTTGTTCAAGCGTAGCGACCTGGATAAGTTCCTGAACGAAACGGCCAAGCCGGTGAAGCCGAAGTAGGACGTCGATGGAATCTGAAGCCCAAACACGGAAACGCCGAATCGACGCCAGACTTGAAGCGGCTGGGTGGCCGATCGTGCCGTTTCGCGACGACCTCGATATCAACTCGCTGCGCCTCCATGCAGTCGAGGAATACCCAACGGGCAACGGTCCTGCCGACTACACACTCGTCGTTGGCGGTCAGATTCTCGGAATTGTCAAAGCGAAGAAGCACACGCCGTACAGCCAGGGAGTGAAGGCCAACGTCATCTTCTTCCAAAAGGGGCTGCCGACCGAGGACATCTGGATTTTCGACGCGCGGAGCAACGTCCTCGGCATCACGAAGAAGGACCGGCCGCTCAGACCGCAGCACTTCGCCGAATTTGAAAAGTGCTACGGCTCCGACCCGAACGGCCAGAGCAAGCCGAAGCGATCACGGTACTGGAAGCGATCGTCGGCGACCTGCGCGAAATCGTCGCCCTCATCGAGCAGGAAGAGGGAGTCGAGGTATGAGCGGCCGCTCGCCACTCCCGGAATCCATGCATGCGAACCAATGTTAGAATTCAAGCGTAGTCAGGCAAGGCAAAGACAGGATGCGACCAATCACTTTTAAAATCGACGTTGCGGAGAAATTCAAGCGATTGCCCAATGCGCCGATCGTGGAAGCGGTCATTCAGTGGCAGGCAAAACCGACCCAAACGCTCGAAAAAGCGGCCCTGTTAAGGGATCTCAAAGAACGCTTCCCCAAGTTCCAAACTCAAGTCCAGCAAGGATTGGAAGCCGAGATTGAAAATTCGCCGCAAGGCATGGAGTTCCGCCAGCGATCGAAATGGGACGGGTTCCGGCTTACCTCCGAGGATCACAAATACGTATGCCAATTCAAGCAGAATACCGTGGTGTTTAGCCGCCTTGCCCCCTACGAAGGATGGGACAGCTTAAGTCAGGCAGCGGCTCCCTTTTGGCAGGCTTTCCTTGATGTGGCACAACCCGGTGGGGTTGACAGGATTGGCGTTCGCTTCATTTCCCAAGTTAATCTAAAGGATGGCGAGAAAGTGTCCGACTACGTTGATCAAGTTCCCGCACCGCTGGAAAGGATCGGACTTGCTTCGGACGCTTTTTTGCACCAAGACACCTTTGACTTGCCTGAACTTCCATTCCGCCTGAATCTGGTCCAGACGATTCAACCGCCAGAGCCGCCCTTGATCCAAAAGTCCCTCATCGTTGATATTGACGTCTCGACGACGGAAGCGACTCCGCTTGAGTCTGTCGAGTCGCGGTTGCAGGAAATGCGTTTTATCAAGAACAAGGTGTTCTTTTCGTTCATGAAGAATGCCGAAACGAAGTTCAGTTAGAGGAATAATTCATGCCCAGTGTCACCGTGCGTGGCTTTAGCGACGCCGCAAAATATCTTGACGACACGACACGACGTTTCAGACAGCGGCGGCAGGACTCCGTCACCTTCTCTCGGCAACCGACTTACGATGCTTTGTGGGAGGCATGGCAGCCCTGCAAGGAAGCAAACTGGGATGGCGAGGGAGCGGACGCCGTTGAGTACGAGGCATACCAAACCGCCTACCTCCTGATCGAAGCATTGCCCAGCGGTGTCCCCTTGCCCACCATCGCGGCCGAACCCGACGGACACCTTAGCTTCGAATGGTACAAGCATCCGCAACGGCTTTTGTCCGTGAGCGTCAGCCCCGACGGGACACTATATTGGGCCTCGCTCGTCGGCTCCGAAGACCCTCGCGGTTCGTGCCAGTTCGATGGCGAATTCCCCAGAACAATTCTTTACTGGATTGGGCGAGTCTGTTCTGGATGATCGATCCCGCCAACATTCCATCTGTTGCCGACAACGAATTGCTGGCGCGGTTCATTGTCAACAGCAACGAGACGCGTTCGGACGGGACCGTTACGCCAAAGCTATTCCTTCCGTACAAACGCGTTGAACTTTCTGTCAACCGCCATCGCGAGGCCACCAATGACGAGACGTGGGCAATCGGGAGGCATGTCGCAACAGAACGTAAAAAAACGCTTTACGGACGCGCAGACATTCGCGCGAGTTCCTGTCGCATTGCACCGCTGGATGTAGTACCCAGGCCGGCCTTGCCTCTGACCCCCACTCACGCCGACGTCATCGGGTATCCGCCTCGAAAGGACGAGCAACTCTCAATCGCCGAGAAGTTGGCCGCAGCCATTGAAGGCAAATGGAAATTGCCACCGCCAATCGACGGCGAGGTGGGAATTGAGGCATGAGCGCCCGGTCAAAACTCAACTGGGAGGGTGAGGCTCCCGCCGAGACGGACATTGATACGAGCGCGCGGCGGGCTCGCCGAGACGTTGGCGACGATCAGGGACTCGAACAAAACTCGGTGCCGCACCTCCCCTCACTCAGTGAAAGGCCCTCGTAGAACGGCCGCTGGCCACGTCAACGCCAACGACGGTCCAAGCAAATCTGCAACCTCTTCGACCAGCAGACTCATCGCCGGACTCGAACGTCGCAGTTAGGCAGCGACGCACGTAGTTGATCGAGATCCTCTTGCGTTGAGGAATTGCCGAAGGTCGCGTCAATCCGTAGCACGCGCAGGCTAGGGAGTTGCGCCAGAGTTCGCAGTCCTTCCGTGGAGACATTCACCGAGCTCACGTGCAGTCGCTCCAACAAATTCATTCCAACAATTGTTGCCGCCACATCGTCATTGAGCTCCATCGGAAGTAAGAAACTCTCCGCCTGCGGATATTTCGAGACGACAAGGTGGATATCTCGGATCTCAAAAGGTCCCTCAAAAAACTTCCCGTTGTAACCAAGCTCGACAAATTCGACTCTCTCTGGGCTCAAGAATGCGGAAACACCAGGCCTGCTGCCATACCTGTCTGTCGAGTCGGACAGGATATGATAGTCCCAGCGATAGCCCAGCGTGCGGCGAACACAGTTGAACGAACGCTCCGGCTTCTGTATCCATTTGAGCTCTGGTAGCGGCGGTATCGAAGTCCAGGTGTGCAGCACTCTTGGATCGATCTCATTCGCGACGAATTGAACCGAGCCATCCGCCATCAGTAGCAATGCTCCGTCCGCGGTGGGTCTGCCATATGAAGCCGGTGAGGCATTGAGCGGCGCGGTTAGCGTCCGCCAGTTGAACGGATAACCCCAAGGTTGATAGTCGCCCGCCACCTCGCCGGCAAACCAAGCATGGGATAATCCCGCCGTGGCGTCTTTAAGTGTGCGTGAACTGTTCAAGTGAAAAAAAGCCGGATTGCCGAGATAGTGTGTCACAGGATAGCCTTCACTCGTAAACGTGTCCCGCACTCCTGGATTGCGATAGACATAAACGGGCTGCAAGAATCGGTAGCGATTCTCAGGACTATCCCACGCATAATCACTGTCAACTTGGCTGTACAACGGACTTGCTTCGATAAAGGGGTGAATCGCGTAGGTCCAGCCCAAGTGGCCGTCACCTGAGTAAACCTTGAACGCACCCGGTGGCAGCCGCTTGTAGGTGTCAGCGTAGTTGTGAAATGCCAAGCCGATCTGCTTGAGATTGTTGTTTGAAGTCATTTTGGCTGGTTCTCTGCGCGCTGATTGAATGGCCGGAATCAATATGGCAGCGAGCGAGGCCACGATGACAAAGACGACCAACCACCCCGTGCGTGACAACCCGAGTAATGTCGCCTTGTGTTGAGAGTCGTAATCCAACATGACATCGTACTCGTCAATAATGCCGCTAAACGTCGCGTCTGACATCGCCAGAGCTGCTAGTTGGACAGCGCCACTTTTGACGAAGGGCGGCCAATACAAGCTCGAAGCGCAAGCGAGTGAGTGAGTTTGCGGCAAGGCATTCACTCGCTTGCGCTTCGAGCTTGTAGACCCGACAAAGTGACACGGTCCAACTTGAGTCACGAAATAAGTTCAGTCCGCGGCGATCAACTGAACGGCGTCCACCACGACAAATCCGTCCGTCTCGGCGTTGCTCAATTCGATCCAGGCGTCTCCCGCGGCGAAGGTGAAGGTGCCAACCGACGCGAAGGGGCGGTGAGCGGGCTGGAGACGCTGATTCAGTCGCACCATGGTCTGGCCAGCCGCATGTCGCACGGTGACGGGAACGTTCGTCGCACGGTTTTCATTAGGTGTGTAGGCAATGCGGACATCATATCGACCAGCCGTTGTCACGCGACACAAAAAGCGAATCGACTGAGCACCTTTGTCCGTATTCGCATCGTGTCGATAACCGACACCCACAAAGGGCCCGATCACCTGGCTCACTGCCTCAAAGCCCCGCCGCTGGGCCGCCTCGTCATCCACGACGATGCCTGGTAGCGACTGCGGATCGATCGCCGTCGTTGCGGATCGGACGGGACCGGTCCATTGCAACACTTGCCCATCGGCCACGAGTCGTTCGCGCAACAAGTCGTAGTCGAGCGATTGCACGGCAACATTGTTGGCGATGGCCAGCATGGCCGCGGTAGCGGAGGATTGCCCGAGCACCATGAAGACCGGTTCCATGCGGATCGACCCGAAGGCGATATGTGTCGCGCTCAAGCAGACGGGTACGAGCAGGTTCGGGCAGTCGGTTGGCTGCGGTGTGAGTGAACCGAAGTCGATCGGATAAGGGGGGAACCCGCCGACTTCGACGTCGCCTTCGTTGCGAGTGTGGCCCGCGGCGTCGACGTAGCGCTGCGTGTGATGGGAATCCATCGTGTAGGCCGCCAAACCGATCGGACGCTCCGCGACGACTCGCCCTTGGCAATTGTGCTGCGTCATGACGTAGGCCCCGACCATTCGCCGAGCCTCGCGGATGTAAAGCTGCTCCTGCCAGCCATCGCGCTGCGTGAACTCGTCGCGGCACATGCCCCAGCGAGCGACTTCTTTGCGAATGGAATCCGGCACGCGCGGATCATTGGCCAGCGTCCACATCAGTCCCTGCTGGTAGGACCGATGCCGCGCGTCGATCCGCTCGCGCTGTTCGTAACTCGCGTCGGGATAGTCATAGTTCGCGCCGATGAAATCGGTCGAGAAGCCCGTGCGGTTGTTCGTATCCGTTTTGCGATTGGGCATATCCGAATTAATCCACGGCATCCCGCGCTCGCCCGCCTCAAAATTCCGCAGCAACAGTTCATAGACCAGCGGGTCGTAGTCCGTGGGCCGCGCGAACGGAATCCGATTCTCGGGATGATCGGTCAAGCACATGCGAAAACAATAAGCCTGGACGCGACTGTCACCGCTCCCTTCCATCCCCGGCCCGTTGGGGTCGATACCGGGCAGCAACCCACTGTCGGGTTCGCCGGGCTTCACATACGGATCGACACCGGGTTGGAACTGATGGAACCGGGCGTGGCGAGTTTGCACGCCATTGAGCGTTTCGCCGTAGACCGCATTGGCTTCCCGTCCCACGACATACGAAACCCCAGCCATCGCGAGCAAGTCGCCTTCATAGGTCGCATCGATGAACATGCGTCCGCGATACGTTTCGCCGCTTTCCATCCGGATCGACACGATTCGTGCTTGTTCCTGGACGACACCGCGTCCCACTTCCCCCGAGCGAGCACTTCCAGTCCGGTCCAGCCGCTGTCGATAAACCACGGGAATGTCGTGCTCTCGCACCCAAGCCAATAGGATCGCCAGCGCGGTCGACGGTTCGAACGTCCACATCGTATCCTCGGCGGTACCCGTGCGGGTCTGACCACCATCGCGATACTCCTCGCGACGCTGCCACTTCCAGTGTTCCGGTTGATCGTAATACTGTTTGACTCGCTGATAGAACTCCCGCGCCACGCCGCCGATGGCTCCCTTGTTCCCGATGTCGGTCTGCCCCAGTCCGCCCGTCGTAAGCCCACCGATACGCATGCCTGGCTCGATCACAATGACCGTGCCTCCCATGCGTTTGACTTGCACCGCGGCCGCGATCCCGGCGGACGTTCCTCCATAGATGACGACGTCGTATTCGATCGGAGCAGCGGCTGCCGCGAGCGAGACACTGGAGATGGCAAGGGCCACCAGGCAATGTACTGCTTGGCGACCGCGACGGATGAGGTGACTCATGAGCAGACAACCTATTCGCGAGGCGACGTGGCGGGAAAGCGCGAGGGATCGTTCAGCCACTGCAGGACGACCGTTGCCAAAGCGTCGTGCTGGCCGTTGTAGAAATGATCGGCATCGGGGACCGTGATGATGTCGACTGCCGCAGCCGGCGATGTCGCTTGGCGGATGGCTTCGGGCAGACCGGCAAAGGCGACACCGCCTTCTTCCAATTCTTTCGCGCCGTACGTGAAGAGGGTCGGCGGGCCGACTCGATCCACAAACTTGACGAAGTTGTAACGTTCGTCGCCGTACTTATCGACATAACTGGCGGCACTGATCAACAGCGGGAAAGGAAACTTGACGGTGATCAACTGCTCGGGGCGTCCTTGTTTGACGAGTTGCTTGGCGGTCGCCAGCGACTCCGTGAAGTCGCTGCTACGCGGTCCGTGTTGGAAGGCGGTGTACGAGAGTCTCGGCGGCGAGGCGGCCACAAGACAATCCACCGCCAAAGGTGGATCATGGGCCGCCGCGTAGAGAGCCTTGATCGCTCCCAGGCTGTGGCCGAGCAACCCGATGTGCTGCAAGCCCCGCTCGCGCAGCAGACCGGTCCAGGCGTGGATGTCGTGCCGACACTGATCGACGGTCTCAAACGCGGCACCGCCGCGCATCGCTCCGCCGTCGGTGGCTAACATGTTGAAGGCTCCATGACCACGCGTGTTGACGCGCAACACGGCCAACCCGCTCGCCAACAAGCATTCGGCCAGCCGATCGAACAGCGTACCGCTATAGAACGAACCGCCCACTCCATGCAGCAAGATGACGCCCTGAATGCCGGAAGCTGTCGCGGGTGGACCGCTGGGCTGGGCTAACGAACCGTCCAGTCTTACGCCATCGGACGTCTTAGTTCGCACCAGTTCGACAAGCATCATCCACCTGACCGCGCAAAAAGGAAGGACAGACGGCGGGTCTGTCCTTGAGGATCAACGGGTGACGGCGACTACGTGTGATTCGCC
>JBGTHH010001086.1:0-5987 GCA_041746275.1 Pirellulaceae bacterium
TCCTAAAAAGGAGAGGACTGCTAGAACCAGAAAGACGAAGAACAGGATTTTCGCCACGCCCACGAAGGACCCGGCGACTCCTCCGAAACCCAAGACAGCCGCGATCAGCGCGATCACAAGACAAGTAATGGCCAACTGTAACATGTTTTATTCCTTTCAAAGCAAATGTGGCCTGCGTGACGAAACGCCGTCCAAGCAGGTAATGAACACAACAATTTGTAGAGCCTGTCCGATAAGGGCCTGACCCTTAGGAGGCTAGTCGATTTCACTGGATTGTGGACTCGCCGGAGAGGGACAGACCGCTGTCCGGACACAGCATGGCGCTTAGCGCCATGAATCAAATGCGACCCATCAGCAGCAATATGACCACGATGAGCACGAGCAGGCCAAGTCCACCGCTGGGCATCGCGCCCCAGTTGCGACTGTGACCCCAAGTCGGCAGGGCACCCAATAGCATCAAGATCAAAATCACCAACAGAATCGTGCCTAGCATCCAAGGTCTCCTCGAATAAAAAAACTCGCTCGGTGGCGGCACTCGCCGCCCGCCGCCATATGGTTTCAGTTCGTCCCGCGAGGTGCCATGAGTCGATAACCCATGAGCAAGACCAAGGCACCACCAATGGCGATGACCAGACTGCGAAGGTCAAAACCGCTGACCGTTCCCACCCCCAGCGCCGTGCCGATCAATCCGCCGACGACGGCACCGATGATCCCAAGCACCATTGTGAGAATGCATCCGCCGGGGTCACGCCCGGGCATCAGTAGCTTCGCAATCGCTCCCGCCACAAGCCCCAACACGATCCACGACAGAATTCCCATGACAAACTTCCGATCGATTTAAGTAACCAGCACTACACCGATGTGGTCCGAGCGACATTGCTCGCACAAATGGGGTTAGCAGATGTCATGCCAAACGTCGACTGAACGGCTTCAATATGAGAATCTCATGCGTCATGGCGGTTGCTCTGGTCGTCCTCCGAACACTGTGCTCGTTGACGATTCACATTGACACATTCCAGCAGTAGCAGCGTCTCTACCACGGATGGTTCGACGGGCCGCACGAACAATACATCGATGCCGGCGGCCTGGCATTGTTGACGGCACTCGTCGTCGTCTCGCTCGGTGAAGCCGATGACGAAGCACGCTTTCTTCCCAAAGCCGCGTCGTAGTTGTCGGGTCACTCGGCAGCCATCGCTCAACGACGATTCCAAGTTCAACAGCACGACATCAGGATGCCGCGCGGCTGCCATATGCCGAGTGACGACTCCATCGCTGGCCCACATTACCGTGTGTCCCCAGCGTCGCACTTGTCTGGCCAGCACGTCCGCAGTGTCCAGATCACGATCGTGGATTAAGACTCGCAACACTCGCCCATCAGGCTTCACTCGGGCGACTGGACGCACACGTTTCCGAGTTGCTATCGGTCCGCAGGACGAGAAATCTCCCTGCCCTTCAGCGAAACATGTCGCCTTTCTGAGAGTCCGCTCCCGAATCTGGGTCGTCGTCATGGTTACCATCCTTAGTGAGTTGACTCGGAACTTGATTCATCGATCACATCGGCCTCGGGTGCCACACGCATGCCATCGTCCTCGGCGCGATTGACCGATTCGCTATTGCCAGAGGGCACCACGGCGGGGGGGTGAGCAAATACACCTGCACCATGGCACCGGTCGTGAACGCGTGAATGATGGTGCCCGTCGCGGTTTCGATCTCCGCGCCGGCCTCGCGCACTTCCCGACCCGTGATCCGACGAATCTCTTGCAGCATTTCATCCGTCGAGTTGGCGAAGAGTTGTCGATGAAACTCTTGCACTTGAGCGGCACCTTCCGCCGTTTGAGACAAAGCCCGCTCGGCCTGTGTCAACGCTTCGTGCAGCGTCACGACGAGCGTGTCTTCACCCAGAATCACGGTTACCGCCTTTGGCGGGTGACCGGTGCGTTGCTCTTGCAAGCGACTAGCCACGCGAGCCAATTCCTCGGCGATACTCGTGTCGATGATCGGTGTTGTATTAGTCATGAGCGCATAAAAAAAGCCGATGTGGCGGAACACCCGAAGGTCGTCCACCACATCGGCTTACTTCTTAACTAGCCTCCTGGCCGTGCCAAGTTGCCTTTTAGTTAGTCACCCGAACCACATTTGTCACCAAGCGAGAAACACCAGTTGTTGGTTCGTTCCTGCTCTCGACACCTCTGATCATACGCCGCAACTTGGCAACGACAAGGGGGAAGCAAGATTATTGTGGAGTGATGGGACCGAACGTTTTGCTACCAACGCGCGTTAATTCGTGTAGAATGCGACCACACGGTGGACATGACGTTGTCTTCGACGAGACCGGATTTTAAGTCATAGACCAGCAGTTCCCAGGCACATAGTCGAAACGATCGGAGATCGATGTTGAAGACGCAAGGTGAAATCGAAGCGGCGATTTGCGAGGGGATGTCGCGATTCCAACAAGAGTACATGGGCCGCGGTCCCAAGGACATTCGTACTCATCTGATCGACGATCTGCTCGTCGTGCGACTCAACGGAGTGCTGACCGCCGCCGAACAGCATCTGGTGAAAGCGATGCCGCCGGAGAAAGGTCGCGATTTGCTCAAGCAAGTGCGCACGCAGTTAATCGAAACCGCGCGGCCCTCGTTGGAGACACTAATCCAGGACATCACGGGTGCCAAACCTTGCAGCATGCACCACGACATTAGTACGGTCACCGGCGAAGAGATCGTCGTCTTCTCGTTGATGCAAGCGCCGCTGGTGCGCGAGACCAAACGCAAGTAGCGAATCCCCTGATTTCTTGACACGCGGTGATTCATCTCATGCCTGATCCCTTGTTTTCCGTGGCCGATCAAATCGTGGTGGTGTCCGGTGGCAGTCGCGGTATCGGACGCGCGATCGCTCGAGGCTTCGCCGAACGCCACGCACACATCATCATCACGGGTCGCGATGAGGCTTCCTTAACGCGAGCGGTCGCCGAGATCGCGGGCGACGGGTCCGTGACTCCCGTCGTCTGTGACGTCGCTCGAGCGGATGACATTGCCAGGTTGGTCACCCACGTGCTGGCAAACTTTGGTCGCATCGACACGCTGGTGAATGTCGCCGGTGTTAATCGCCGCAAGCCCGCCTTGGAAGTAACCGAAGACGATTACGACTTTGTGTTGGACATTAATCTCAAAGGAGCATTCTTGCTATCGCAAGCCGTGGGGCGTCACATGGTCGAGCGGCGCAGCGGTTGCCAGATCAATATCGCTTCGCTCAACAGCGATCGCCCGTTGAAGGATGTGCTGCCCTATGCCATGAGCAAGGCGGGGATCGTGCAGATGACACGCGGGCTGGCATTGGAGTGGGGGCCGAGTGGTGTGCGAGTCAACGGCATCGCACCGGGTTTCATTCTCACCGACTTGACCCAGAAGCTGTGGTCCGACCCCGCCATGCAACGTTGGGGGCAGGCCAACACGCCACAAGGTCGACTGGGAGTTCCCGAGGATCTGGTGGGGACGGCGATCTTCTTGGCTTCGCCCGCCGCGGCGTTCCTTACGGGCCAAACGCTGTATGTCGACGGTGGCTACACGGCCGGTTGGGCTTGGCCAATTCCCGTCGGCGGTGGCCAGCAGTGAGTCGATTGATTGAATCGCCAGACGATTCAGACTACGCTGGCGGCTACTTTGCTAGTTCGAGGAACCACGGGCGGACACCGTCGCTGGGAGGTTTGATGAGATACGTCATGAGACTGGTTGTGCTACTGTCGCTGTGCGTTCCCGCGATCGCGTCGGCCGCCCCGCGGAATGTCGTGCTGTTTGTTACCGACGACCAAAGTCCCGATATGGGCTGCTACGGCAATGCCGTGATCCAGACGCCCAATATGGATCGTCTCGCCCGCGAAGGCACGCGGTTCACGCACGCATTCTGTACGACGGCGAGTTGCTCGGCCAGCCGGTCCGTGATCCTGAGCGGCTTGCACAATCACGCCAACGGACACTATGGACACGAACATGCGTATCACAAGTTCAATGCTTACACGAATGTCGTGGGGTTGCCGGTTTATCTGAAGCAGGCCGGTTATCGCACCGCACGTTGCGGCAAGTATCACGTCGCACCCGAGTCGGTCTATCACTTCGAGCAGGTGTTCAATGCGAACTCGCGCAGTCCCGTCGAGATGGCCAATCGCTGTCGAGCGCTGTTCGAGGATCCCAGTGATCAACCGTTCTTTCTGTATATCTGCACCTCGGACCCGCATCGTGGTGGCGGCGAAGCGGATGAGTTGCCACATCAACCCAATCGCTTCGGGAATCCGGCCCCCACGGCCAAGCCTTATCCTGGGATCACCGAAGTGGTCTACAAGCCCGACGAGGTAATCGTTCCCGGCTTCCTCCCCGACACGCCCACCTGCCGCGCCGAGATCGCTCAGTACTACCAATCCGTCTCCCGTATCGATCAGGGCTTGGGACGTTTGATCGAACTGCTGCAAGAGACGGGACACTGGGACGACACACTCCTGATCTATATTTCCGACCACGGCATCGCCATGCCCGGTGCCAAGACGACGGTATACGAAGGTGGTCTGCGTTCACCTTGCTTGGTGCGAAACCCTTACAACGACCGACAAGGTGTGGTCACCGATGCCATGATCAGTTGGGTCGATATCACGCCGACGATTTTGGATTTCGCTGGCGCGTTGGAGGAACGCACGGGTCAAGTTCAAGCAGCCATCTTGCGACAGCTCACTCCCGCCGAACCGGGCACGCAACAAACACGCGACACGCCGCGCGGGACCTTCCATGGACGTTCGTTCCTGCCCGTGCTCACGCAAGAGAAGTCCTCAGGCTGGGACGTGGTTCATGCCTCGCACACGTTTCACGAGATTCAGATGTACTATCCCATGCGCGTCGTGCGTCAGCGGCGATACAAGCTGATCTGGAACATCGCGCATCCGCTCTCGTTCCCCTTTGCATCGGATCTGTGGGCCGCTCCAACTTGGCAAGCGCAGTTCCAACAGGGACCGAACGCCTCTTACGGCGCGCAAACGGTTCATTCCTACATGCACCGACCGAAGTTCGAACTGTTTGACCTGGAGCAGGATCCCTATGAAGGGCATAACCTGGCGGTCGAACCCCAGCACAAGCAGCGACTGCTCGAGATGATCGCGGAGCTTCAGGCGTTCCAAGAGCGGACGGCCGATCCCTGGGCGATCAAGTGGGAGTATGAGTAGCCCGAGAGTTGAATCGCGTTATCGCAGTCGCTCGACGATTTCCCTGAGCGACATGATTTCCGCGGGACCGGTGGCCAGTTGGTCACGCCGCAGATGCAGGCTGTGCCAACCGGCTTGGCTGGCACCGAGATAATCGTTGGTCGGATCGTCGCCGACCATCAGCAGTTCGTGAGGTGCGAGACCTAACCTGCGTTCGGCCGCTCGAAAGAACTCCAGTGCCGGTTTCGCGAAACCCAGTTGCGACGAAATCAATAGCGGCTGGGCTCGATGGAGCGGCGTCAGCCGACTGGCGATCTCGCGGAGCCGATCATCGAAGTTCGAGCCGATCGCAATCACGAGGTGTCGCGTTTCCAGTTCCTGCCACGCGTCCTGGACATCGTCGTATACCGACCAATGCTTGGGTTGAGCGAAGTGGTCCCACAATTCGGCGAACAGCGATCCGCTATCCGCGACGTCGACAAAGACCTCGGCCACGATGCGTCGCCACCGCGCACGTTCCACCGTTTCATCAGTTCGCCGATCGTCCGCCGCTTGTCGCCAAGCCCAACGCAACCGCGTCTGAATGTCGGTTGGCGACAGCTTCGAACCGTAACGCGAGCCGACCTGGTGATAGACCAGCGGTGCCGCGGGATGCGGATAAATCAGGGTTCCAACCGCGTCAAACACCACGGCGCGAACGGCTGAATACATGGGTGGCAAGGAAGCTCGGACCGATCAGAAGAAGAGCCGATTGATATCCAATCCCACGACGAAGATCATCAAGCACAGTAGGCAACCGACGCCC
>JBGTHH010001087.1:0-6368 GCA_041746275.1 Pirellulaceae bacterium
AAAAGCACACCTTTGGGGAGCCGAGCACCCGTGCCGAGGATGTTGTTCATCTTGCGTTTACTCAATCGGCCCGCCATCTCGGGCTCGGTCAAGTTATAGGTCCCGGCCGCCCCGCAACACAGATCCGACTCGGGCAAATCAATTAGCTTGAGTCCCGGAATTTGGGCCAGCAAGTTACGCGGCTGATCACGCACTCTCTGGGCATGCACGAGATGACAGGCGTCATGGTAGGTCGCGGTCACATTCAGCTCGCCGGTGGGCGGCACCAGACCTAACTCGTCCAAGAACTCGCTGACGTCCCGTACTTTGGCGGCGAACGCGGCGCGCTGCGGTTGTCGTTCGTCGTGCCAGTGATGACCGTAGTCCTTCAACATCGACCCACAACCCGCGACGTTCACGATCACGGCATCCACTGCATTACCGGTGAAGGCCGCGATGTTGGCATCGGCCAGTTCCCGCGCAGGATCTTCGCTGCCGGCATGCAAGTGGATCGCGCCGCAACAACCTTGCGCGTGATTGACTAACACTTCACAACCGTTCTCTTGGAGCACACGCGCGGTGGCCCAATGCGTCTCGCGAAACATCACATCGGCCACGCAACCGGTAAATAAAGCGACCCGCGCGCGACGTTCTCCCTTCGCCGGCAAAACATGCGGCAATGGTGGCGGGGTCTTTCCCAGTCGGGGAAGCATGGTTACCAGACGACCGAGTCGCGACGGAAGTAACTTCCACAAGCCGGTGGCAAGCACGATACGATCCAACCGCAGCTTCTGGGCGATGCGCGCCGGGATCAGCGATCGGCGCATTCGCTCGGGATAAGGGAACAGGCCGAAAAGAATCCAGCGATGAAACCAATCATCGGTTTTCTTCTTCCCTTCACCGGTTTGCTCCATCGCCACGCGGAACGGTTCGATCAACCGGCCATATTGCACGCCGGAGGGACACGCGGTCTCGCACGAACGGCAGTCCAGGCAGAGTTCCAAATGACGACGTACTTCCTTTGTCAAGTCAAGTCGCCCATCGGTGACGGCACGCATGAGATAGATCCGACCCCGAGGACTATCGTTTTCGTTCCCCAGTTCGACATAGGTCGGGCACGCCGCCGTACACAAACCGCAATGGACGCAATCCAGGAATCGTTCGTATTCAATCCCCGCGCCAGGATTGCTGGAGGTAGGCTGCGGTGTGCGGTCGGCGGTGGGATCGACAATGCTCATGGGCTCACGGCTTCAAGGTAAACGAAGCGATCGGGGTTGAGGATTTGGCGAGGATCAAAAGCGTTCTTCACGGAGGTCATCAAACGAAACGGAGTGTCGACGCCTCCCCACACGCTACGATGAGTCCGCTCCGAACCACTGGGATTCGACAACACGATCACCGTGCCATGAGCGGCTGCCGCCACGGGTTGCAACTTGCCCACCAAAGTTCGCGCCAGGCCGGCGGCGGGGAATTCCGACAATCGAGCAATGACGATGCCGTTGCCGGCATGGGCTTGTAGTGAACATTGGGCATCCAATTGGCGAACCGCTTGCATAAACCGGGTCGTCCCGCTGGGAATCACGTTCGCCTTCAACACCAGCGGTGCCTCGACCGCGGCGGAGAACTCAGTCAAACGACCGAACAATGCTCTGGCGGCCTCGTCTCGCACCACGTGCTGCGACGCGAATCCCAACTGTCGCCACTCGTTCCCCAATTGTTGAGTCATCCACGTCACTTCGGGATCCGTTCCCTCCAACGCCACGGCAAGAATCGGTCGATCGTGGGAGGGGAACTCGAAGCATTCGTCAGCCCTCCACGATGGGCCACACAGCAACTCCACGGCAGTCGGCGTGGTTTCGGAATGGACCAGCGAGGCGAGCAGTCGTTCGGCTTCCTCGAAGTCATTTGGGTAGCCGACGACGATCGCCAAAGCTTCGGGAATCGGTTTTAGCTTGAGCGTCACTTCCGTGATCACTCCCAACGTGCCCAACGAACCCGTCAGCAGCTTGCAGAAGTCGTAACCCGCGACATTCTTGACGACTCGTCCACCACCTTTGAAACTCACGCCACGGCCATCCACGGCCCGAATGCCAATCACGTAATCACGCACCGTGCCTTGGCCATAGCGTCGCGGGCCGTTCCAGTTGGTAGCCACGACGCCGCCCAGCGTCGCTTGGTCCGCCAGCGGTACGTCGATGGGCAATCGCTGTCGTTCTTGAAGCAACGTGTTGGCCAGCGTCCGCATCGTAATCCCCGCACCAACGGTGATGGTCATGTCGCGGGCCGGATAATCGATGACGTTCGACAGCCGTTCCAGAGACAAACCAATCCCGGCACGCTTGACGGGCAAGCCGAAATCCAAACTGGTGCCGCCACCAATCGGATAGACCGCCGTGTGGTCGTCGTGGCACTGCTCAACGATCTCGGCCACTTGCCGCGGACCATCAGGGCAAAGTGTTTCAGTCAAGGGAAGTGAGGAAATGGCTGTGCTCACCGATGACACCGGAAGAGTTATTGGATTACAAGGCCGCTCGGCGACCGGGATGTTTTTGTTCCAGACCGCAGGAACCGGCTGTCGGCAACATTTTGCTGGGGCTGAGTTGGTTCCGCGGGTTGAACGATCGACGCAAATTCGCCATGACGGCGAGGTCGTCGGGAGTGAACATCTTGTGCATGAACTCGATCTTTTCGACTCCGATGCCATGCTCTCCCGTCACACTTCCTCCACACGCCAAACATTCGTCCAGTATCTCGCCGCTGGCTAGCAGTACTTGTTCCGTTTGGTGCGGATCGCGTTCGTCAAATAACAGGATCGGGTGAATATTTCCGTCACCCGCATGAAAGACATTGACGATCCGAATGCCATATTTGGCACCAATCTCGATGATGCGTTTGAGGATGTGCGGCAACTTAGTACGCGGCACCACACCGTCTTGCGTGCAGTAGCTGGGGCTCAGGCGACCGATGGCTCCAAAAGCCTGTTTGCGACACTTCCACAGCTTCAATCGTTCCTGGGCAGTCGCCGCCAATCGCACATCCCGCGCGCCACACTGGCGACAAAGCGCGATGATCTGTTCTTGTTGCTGATCGAGTCCCGCTTCGAGACCATCGACTTCAATCAGGAGGATGGCCTCGGCGTCGAGTGGGAAACCAAAATGGAACGCCGCTTCGACCGCCACCAAGATACCCTGGTCCATCATCTCGAGTGCGGCGGGAATGATGCCGGCCCCGATGATTTCGCTAATCGCGTTGGTCGCGTCCTCGCACGATTCGAAGATGCCCAACATCGTGCGATAGCCTTGGGGGTTGCGCGTCAAGCGAACCCAAACCTTCGTCACAATCGCCAGCGTCCCCTCACTTCCGACGATGGCTCCCACCAAATCCAAGCCCGGCGAGTCCTCAGCGGGTCCCCCGATGTGGACGATACTGCCGTCCTCCAGCACCGCTTGCACACCGAGTACATGGTTGACCGTCACGCCGTACTTGAGCGTATGTGGGCCGCCGGAGTTGGTGGCCACGTTCCCGCCAATCGTGCAAGCACCTTGACTGGATGGATCGGGTGCGTAGTGGTAGCCCGTTCCCTTCAGTCGATTGGTGAGCCAAACATTCACCACGCCCGGTTCGACAACGGCATAGCGATCGCGCAGATTGATATCGAGGATTTCCTTCATTCGCGTCAACACGATCATGACGCCACCACCGACCGGCAAACAACCGCCGGCCAAGCTCGTCCCCGCCCCTCGCGGCAAAAAGGTCACCCCGGCGGCATTGCAGGCCTGGACGATCCGCGAGACCTGTTCGGTGGTTCGTGGGAAGACGACCACATCCGGGCTGTTCTTCTCGATCACAAAACCATCGCACTCATAGACCAGCAGATCCGAGCTGGCCGAAAGCACCCCGTCCGTGCCGACAATCTGACGAAGTTGATCGACCAGAGCGGAGCGTACGGCAAGGGACATGGTGAGGTCTCGAAACCGAATCCAGCGGAAGTTACAAATAGAGGACTAGATTATAGACGCCCGACTTGCAATCGCTACCCGGTGGAATTCCTTGCCCCGGCCATGGGCAACAACGGCAGGAAACCCAGTTAACGCATCAGCCCCTCGAGCTTATCGACAATGATGTTGCCGATGTTCAACGAGGACGTGGCGGCGGGAGACGGGGCATTGTTCACGTTGATCACTCGTGACGCGGCGTGAATCACGAAATCGTCCACCATGTCGCCTTGTGGCGAAATCGCTTGGGCTCGCACACCAGCTCGGGCGGGAACTAAATGCTCACTCCGAATCTCGGGCATCAGTCGTTGCAAGGCTTTGACGAATGCCGCCTTGCTGAGGGAACGCCACATCTCGCCCGCACCGACTCGCCAATACTTCGCCGCCAGCCGGAGAAAGCCAGGGTAGGTCAAGGTCTCGGCCAGATCCGTCAGATTGACATCGGTCTTGCGATAGCCTTCCCGCGCGAAGGCCAACACCGCGTTGGGACCGCACTCGATACCTCCATCGATCATCCGCGTGAAGTGAACGCCCAGGAAAGGGAAGCTCGGATCGGGAACCGGATAGATCAAATTCTTGCACAGATGTTGCGACTCGGGCCGCAAGGCATAGAACTCACCTCGAAAGGGCAGGATCTTCGCCTCCGAGCGATGTCCCGTCAGCTTCGACATGCGATCGGAATGCAGACCGCAGCAATTCACCGCGAAATCGGCAGCCACTTCACCTTGTTCGGTATCGAGAAGAATCCGTTGCGGCTCGTCGCGAATGTTAGTGACTCGCGCCCGGCAGAGCACTTCGCCTCCGTGCTCGGTGATCAACTCGGCCAAGCGCTCGCTGACCCGGCGATAGTTGACAATCCCGGCCTCGGGAACATGAATCGCGCGGATGCCTGCGGCATGTGGTTCCAATTCGCGCAGTCTCGCGGGCTCGATCAACTCACACGCCACTCGATTTGCTTGGCCGCGATCGTAGATCCGTTCGAGCATGGGCAGTTCCGACTCGTCGACCGCGACGATGACTTTGCCGCAAATGTCGTAAGGAATCCCCTGTTCCCGGCAAAACGTTTCCATCGCTTGCTTGCCGAGTCGGCAGTTTTCCGCTTTCAACGAACCCGGTTTGTAGTAGACGCCAGAGTGCAACACTCCGGAGTTATGGCCCGTTTGGTGGGCACCGACGGAGTCTTCCTTTTCGAGAACGATGACCCGCTGACCAGGGTAGCGCGTGACGAATTGATACGCAGCGGCCAATCCCACTATGCCGCCGCCGATGACGGCGAGTCGAGCTTCCTTCATAAAAACTCACTCTGTTAAGTTGCAAATGGGGGGACGTTCAAGCCGATACAAAAGATAGATACGGAATCGTTGGCACGAAGCGGATCTCCGCTAGAGCCAGCGAATACCACAAAAATCCTACCATCGTTCATGCGATTTCCTCACACCAGTGCCTCATTGTGGCGCTCGCTGGATTGCTGGCAAGACCTGCCAGCGACTTCCGTGCGATAGAAACTTCCTCCCTACAGTCCATCCAACCATCCGCGTCTACCTGATGTCAGCCACGTCAGGCAAGCGTCCCGCTACGATCCACCCGCGATTCTTACTACCTGCCGAGTCACTATCGATGTTGTCCAATCCTACAGGGCTCCGCGTCCTGCCCAGATCACGATCCACACCTTTGCCGTCGCACTTCCTAATGATTTGCAGTTTCGTGGCATTCGTGCTCGTACCCGCCTGGGTTTCCGCTCAGTATTTCGACGGTGGCCCATCGACACTGATCCAACCCGAGCGATTACCATCTCCCGGCCACGAATACTTCCCGGAAACGCCACCTTACTTTGATTCAGGAGATTATGGTCCGAGTGATGCCTGGACCTCGCAGCTCCTGCCCGACGGGCTGATCTATGAGAGTTACCTGGCCGGCACCAAGGAATCTCGTTTTTCGACTCACATCTATCACGGTCGACATGATAGTACGTTGTTTGATGCCACTTTGGGCAGCCGCATTGGATTGTGGCGATACGGAACCATGGGAGTCTTACGACCGGAAGGTTGGCAAATCGATGCGGAAGGGAGTGCGCAACTTCGGCTCGATATTCCCGAGGACGTCGATATGCGCTCCGCCGACTTCCGAGCCGGTGTCCCAATAAGCTACGGAGTCGGGCCGCATCGCGTGAAATTTGGATATTATCATCTGAGTTCGCATGTGGGCGATGAGTTTCTCCTGAAGAACGTGGGCTTTAATCGGTTGAACTACTCGCGAGACGTGCTGCTGCTCGGGTATACGTACTATGTTACGGAGCAACTTCGGGTTTACGCCGAGGCCGGATGGGCGTTCTACAGTGATATCAGCCTGCCCTGGGAGTTTCAGTTTGGCATGGACTATGCGCCCTGCGGACCC
>JBGTHH010001088.1:0-2637 GCA_041746275.1 Pirellulaceae bacterium
CGAAAAGAAGGCTTTACGAAGCCCATTAATGTGCAGTTCCCCTTCCGGCCACCAGGAGTCGGAGCGGGCAGTTCGGTGACGATTCCCGAAGGTCAGAATGAGGTGCTCTATCCGCTCAGCGCGAATGGCAACGCCGAAATCAAGTCGTGGAAAGTATTTGCTCTAGGATCGGCCGATGTCACGAGACCCGAAGAAGCCCCTTCGGAACCAGATCCCAACACTCCCCGACGTCGTCGTCGTGGTGGCGCGGGTGCGGGTTGGTCCTCGTCGCAACTCGCGACGCTGGAAGTTTCGGAACCCTATGTCACGTTCGAGATCCAACGCGCCTCGTGCGAACAAGGGCAAGAGGCTCAGGTTTACTGCAAGATCAATCACTTAAAGCCCTTTGAGGGCACCGCCAAAGTGGAATTGATTGGATTGCCTGCCAAGACGACCACCACGAACCTGGAATTCACCAAAGATACGCCCGAGTTGACGTTCATCGTCAAGACCGAACCCGATAGCCCGGCCGGGAAACACAAGACGCTGTTTTGCCAGCTCACGATTACTCAGAACGGCGAACCGATCGTGAGCAATGCGGGCGGGACCGAGTTGCAAATTGATGTGCCACTGCCAGCCCCGGCCAAGCCTGCGGCGGCTCCGATGCCTGCCCCAATGCCGGTCGCTCAGGCAACTCCCATGCCTGCCGCGGCGGCACCGCCCAAACCACTTTCGCGACTTGAGAAGCTGCGTATTGCCGCTCAAGAGCGGAAAGATGCCGAGGCCAAGGCCAACGCGGGTGGCGGCGAGTAAGCGGCACCCTTTTTGTGAAACACTTAACTTTCTCGCAATCGTAACTAACGAGAAGAGGAACTTCGGAACATGCGAGTTCAATTGACACATATCACGTTTAGCCTTTTCTTGACATCGATTGCGGTGGGTGTGACTCACCTGCGAGCCGACGAAGCGACGACAGGGCCATCCCCCATCGCCGTGCATGTCTATCCAGCGGATGTCCATCTGTCGACGACGCGCGATCGGCAGTCGCTGATCGTGCAGGCGGAATATGCCGATGGCTTGACTCGCGATGTGACGAAGGAGGCGACGCTCACGCTCAGCAACCCGGCGTTGGCTCGGGTAGAGAATCATGTCCTCTATCCCGTGACCGATGGTTCCGCAGAGCTGACCGTCAATTTTCAAGGTGTCGCCGTCAAGGTTCCTGTGGTTGTTCAGAATGCCACGACCGAAGTACCCATCAGTTTCAAATTGGATGTGATGCCCGTCTTCATGAAGGCAGGCTGCAACACGGGCAGTTGCCATGGTGCGGCCCGCGGGAAGGATGGCTTTCGGCTGTCCCTGTTTGGTTTCGATCCCAACGGTGACTACAACCGTTTGACGCGGGAGATTAGCGGTCGCCGGATTAATTTAGCTTTGCCCGAGGAGAGCCTGTTAATCGAGAAGTCGGTCGGCGCGGTGCCACACACCGGCGGCAAACGCTTCGACATGGACAGCGAGTACTCGCAGACTCTCTTGCAGTGGCTACGCGCGGGAGCGATCAACGATCCCGGTGAAGTTCCGCAGGTGGTCTCCGTCGAGATCTATCCCAAGGGGGCCGTGCTGGATGGGGAAGGTGCCACCCAGCAAATCAACGTGCGTGCCAAGTATTCCGATGGGACGGATCGCGATGTCACCAGTCTCGCTTACTTCCTGTCGAATAACGACAACTCGGCGATCATCGAGCAGAACGGCTTGGTGACCGCGCAGAATCGCGGTGAGGCCTTCATTATGGCCCGCTTCGAGACGCACACGGTTGGCACGCATTTCGTTATCTTGCCCAAGGCCTTGGCCTTCGAATGGAACGACCTAGCCGTCAATAACTACATCGACGAGTTGATGGATACCAAGTTCAAGAAGTTGCGTATTCAGCCATCAAACGTCTGCACGGACGAAGAGTTTCTGCGACGCGTAACCCTCGACATCACTGGCACGCTGCCCAGCGTCGAGGAGTACAACGCGTTCATGCAAAGCTCGGATCCCCTCAAACGCGAAGCCTTGGTGGACGACCTGCTAGGTCGAAAAGAGTTTGTGGAAATCTGGGTGATGAAGTGGGCTGAGCTGCTGCAGATCCGCACCACACAGCAAATCACCGAGAAGCCGATGCTGCGGTATTACAACTGGCTACAGGACAAGATCGCCAACAATGTTCCCATGGACCAAATGGTTCGGGAGTTGCTCGGGTCGAATGGTGGTACCTTCGCGAATGCCGCCACCAATTACTATCAGAGCGAGACCGATCCCTTGAAGGTTGCTGAGAATGTCGCGCAAGTCTTCATGGGCATGCGGATTCAGTGTGCGCAGTGCCACAATCATCCGCTGGATCGCTGGACGATGGACGACTATTACAGCTTTGCCGCGTTCTTCTCGCAGATTGGACGCAAGACGGGCGAAGATCCGCGCGAGATCATCGTCTTTAATAGTGGCGGTGGTGACGTTAAGCACCCCGTGGATGGTCGCGTGATGGTTCCCAAGTTCCTCGGTGGAGCCACACCGGACACGGCAGGCAAAGACCGACGGGTGGTCTTAGCTAGTTGGTTGGCGTCGCCCGAGAATCCGTTCTTCGCCGACAATTTAGCAAATATCGTGTGGAACCATTTCTTC
>JBGTHH010001089.1:0-8804 GCA_041746275.1 Pirellulaceae bacterium
CGATCGGACAACTTGCTGTCCGATCCGTTCGAGTCCTCGGCGTCGTACAGGAACAGCATCTTGACTTGGCTGATTTGAATCTCGTCCTCATCGTGCAACCGATATGGTTTGCGGATCAAATCCCCATTAACTCGTGTCCCATGTTGGCTGCCCACGTCGTCGACGAAGTAACCCTCGCGTTCCTTGGTGAACCGAGCATGTCGGCGTGAGACGGTGGAATCCTTTAAAATCACCTGACATTCGGGATGACGGCCCAGCAATGTCTCGCGATCTTGCAAGGCATAAGTTTCTCCCGTGTGAATGCCCGAGATGATTTTTATGCTCGCCATGCTGAAAATCGCCGCTAGGTCATACGGGTCGCCACTAGGTTATACGGGTCGGCCGCACTTGCGCGGCTAGCCTCAAACGGAAGGCACTGCGGGTTGAGTCATGGCGATCCGATTGACCGCGTTTAAAATCGCCAGCACCGTCGCCTCCACCGTATCCGTGGATACTCCGCGACCGCGGAACGTGGTTCCCTGGTAATCGACTTCCAAGGTGACTTCTCCCAGTGCGTCGTGTCCGAGCGTGGCGCTGCGTACCTGATAATCCTTGCAACGCAATTTCAGGCCGGTGATCTTCTCGGTCGCCAGGAAGGCGGCGTCGATCGGACCATCCCCGTCGGAAAGTTTCTCGGTGAAGTCCTGATCGCCACGCCGCAACGTCAAGCTAACTTGGGGCTTGCGGCCCGATCCCGAAGTGACCTCGAAGGCCACCATCGACCATTCCTGCTCGGGAATCGAATGGAGCTGCTTCTCGATCAACGCCAAGATGTCGCCATCGTAGATCTCCTTCTTCTTGTCGGCCAAATCTTTGAATTCCTCAAAGACCGCTTGCAGTTGTTCGCCGGTCAGCCGGAACCCCAACGTGGCCGCCCGGTCGGCCAATGCCGCTCGACCGCTGTGCTTGCCCAAGACCAGATCGGTTTTGGTCAACCCCACATCCTCGGGCCGCATGATCTCGTAGGTTGTGCGTTCCTTGAGCATGCCGTCTTGATGAATCCCCGCCTCATGCGCGAAGGCATTGCGGCCGACAATGGCCTTGTTGCGTTGGACCTGGATGCCGGTGATCGATGACACCAAGCGGCTGGTGGGCACCAGCCTTTGCGTGTTGATGCCGGTCTCGCAGTGGTAGTAGTCCCCTCGCGTGCGCAAGGCCATCACGACTTCTTCTAGTGAACAGTTTCCAGCCCGTTCCCCGATGCCATTGATCGTGCATTCGATCTGCCGCGCACCATGGGTGACTGCCGCCAAGCTGTTGGCGACCGCCAATCCCAGGTCGTTATGGCAGTGAATGCTAATAACGGCCTTGTCGATATTGGGGACTCGATTGCACAGCATCTGAATCGTTTCGCCCATTTGACCTGGAGTTGCGTAGCCGACCGTGTCGGGAATATTGACGGTGGTCGCACCCGCCGCGATCGCGGCCTCGACCACTTCGCACAAGAAATCGCGCTCCGTACGCGCCGCGTCCTCGGGAGAAAACTCGACATCGTCGCAATACGATGCCGCTCGACGGACGCTCGCCACCGCGCGCTGGACGATTTCTTCCGTCGTCATCCGCAACTTGAACTCGCGATGAATCGCGCTGGTGGCGAGGAACACATGAATCCGCGCCGACTCGGCCGGCTCCAATGCGGCCCAAGCTCGATCGATGTCACCGTCATTGCAGCGGGCCAAGCCGCAGATGGTCGAGCCTCGAATCGAGCGAGCGATCTCCTGTACCGCCTCGAAGTCGCCCGGCGATGCAATCGGAAAGCCCGCCTCGATGACATCCACACCCAAGTCGACTAGGGCTTGGGCAATCTCCATTTTTTCCTGCAGGTTCATGCTCGCGCCAGGCGACTGTTCGCCGTCACGCAAGGTGGTGTCGAAGATGATGATCCGCGGGTTATCTGGTATGGACATAAGGCAAGTTCCCAAAAACAACAAAAAAACCCCAGGCAAGGATGACCCCGGGGTTCGCATTCCACGTGTGACGATGCGTCGAGCGTCCCCTACGGCTGCCAATAGCCGAGTCGAAGCAGAAGCAAGAGTAGAGCGGTTCGGCCTGCTGGTCTCATGGGACTCATCATGCGATCGTCGCTGCTCCGCCTAACTTGAAAACTCATCACGCTTTGAGTTTATATGTGGAAGTCGGTTGGGTCAAGTTATCCGAGTCGCCCCAACCTGACGACGCGGTTCCCCATGACGATTCACGCTGCGAGGTCATCGGCGACTCCCACAGCGACGCACTCAAGAGACACATACGAGACCGTTTGGTTCGCCGGCTCTCGTTCTACCACCTCTGAAGAGAAAGTCTTGCAGGCACGATGCGAATACCCTACAACGGCAGCGCCGTCCCAGTCGTGTTCTCGTCCCTTTGTGTTGAGGTATGGAATCATGCCGTCGCCGATTTCACTGCTCCGCTGCCAGGCATTGCTCACGGTCGCCTTCATTGTCGCGAGCCTCGGAATCGCTGCGGGCCGGTGCCAGGCCCAGTCTCCAGCCTCGTTGCAACTCGTTCCCGCCGACGCCGCGTTCTATTCGGCGGCGACCCGTTTGCGCGAACAATACGACATCGTGGTGGGTAGTCGGGCGATCGCAAAACTCCGCGAACTGCCGATTGTGCAAATGGGCTTGGCGATGGCCGCGGTCCAATGGAGCGACCCCGATGGCGATCTGGCGACGATTCGGGAACTTCTCGCCCAACCCGAGAACCAACAGCTTGCCGATGTGCTCATCGACGCCGCATCGCACGAAGTTTTCATCTATGGAAGCGCCGAGTTCGAGAACTTGCTCGACGTCTTGAGCGAGCTCAATCGCACTGATCCTCCGGTGGGCAGTGCCCAGGATGCGGAAGCCGTTCGCGCGGCGTTACAACAGATGGTGCGAACGCTGAGCCAACGGCTTGAGACGACTCAACTGCCCGACACGGTGATCGGCTGCCGCTTGAGCAACACCCAACCCGCGCTGACTCAACTCGCCCGCCTGAAGCAAGTGCTGGAAGCAGCGTTTCGCGATCGACCCGAGTGGAAATCACGTTTGTCCCATTCCCAAGTCGCTGGCGGCGAGTTCTTGACGCTGGAACTGGACGGTAGCTTGATTCCCTGGGAGTCGCTGACCGAGAAGGTCGAGATCGACCTGTCAGAACTGCAAAAGCAACTGACTGCGAAAAAGCTGTTTGTCTCGGTGGGAGTGCAAGGCAGCTACCTGATTGTGTCAGCGGGTGACAGCCTCAAGCATTTGGAAACGATGGGCCAGGGATCTGTTTTAGGCGATCGGCAGGAGTTGGCCGCCTTGAAGAAGCACGCGCAGCGTCGTATCACGTCCGTCGCCTATGTCAGTGACGGACTGATGCGCCGAGCAAGTTTCATGGGCCAACGGTTGGATCAACTCGCCACTTTTTCAGGTCAGTACCTAGCACAATCCGGTCTTCCGGCCGAATTGCAACAGGAGATCCGCAGTGACGTGTCGGCGCTAGCGTCGGATATCAAACACGCCATTCCTCAAGGAGGTGCGGCTTCCGCATTCTCCTTTCTGACCGAGCGCGGCTACGAAGGCTATACGTACAGTTGGGGCGAGAACAAGAAGCTGGATGGTTCGCAGCCATTGACGATTCTGAATCACCTGGGCGGTGATCCGCTGATGTTCGCCGCCGGGCGACAAAAGTATGCTCCCGAGACTTATACCAAGATCGCCAAGTGGCTGGGGCGAGGCATTTACTATGGCGAGACGATCGGACTTGAGCAGCTCGGCCCCGAGGATCGCGAGTTCTATCAACGGCTCCGTCGTGATCTGGCGCCGCTGATCACGAAGTGCGATCAAGTCACGCGCGATAAACTGATCCCCGCCTTTCGTGACGGCCAAGCGGCATTGGTTGTGGATGCCAAAACGAGCAGCGTACAATGGCACGAACGGATGCCTGCCGCTGACCAACCGCTGCCGATTCTGGAGTGTGCGTTGGTCTACGGTGTGTCCGACCCGAACCTCTTGCGCGAGGCTGCGGGTGACTACTTCCGGATTGGCCAACAGATTCTGGACGTGCTGCATGCCGCCGAGCCCGCGCGAATCCCCGAAATCGTCTTACCCGCTCCCGAATCGCGTGAAGTACCCGGTGGCCAGACGTATTACTATCTCCTGCCTGCGCAACTCGGGCTGGACAAACAGATTTCGCCGAATGCGGGCTTGTCCAACAATATTCTGGTATTCTCCGTCATTCCTAAGTTGACTGTGCGACTCTTGAGCGCGACTCCCTTGGTCGCCGCGGGACCGCTGGCCGAACATCGCGGCGACGAAGTGGCGGCGGCGTTCAAGTGCAGTGTCGCCGGGCTCATCGATGCGGTGACTCCGTGGATCGACTACGGTATTCGCGTATCAGGTGACAATGTGGAAGAGGACGTCCGGGAACAGATTCGCGTGGGACTCACGGTGGCGAAGTGCCTGCGCGGGGTTTCCGCAGTGACCTATCTCGAAGGAGACGCCTGGGTCACGCACTACGAGACCGAACTCCAAGACGTGCCCTAGTCGACTCATCATCGCCGCGCCGGCGGTCGCTAAAACAGGAACAAGATGGCCACATTCATGTAGACCACGATGCCGAGAATGTCGATGATGCCCGCGACAAACGGGTTACTCATCAACGCCGGGTCCAGACCAAGATGGTCGAAGATCAAGGGCATAACTGCTCCAATCAGCGTTCCGGACATCACGACCAGTAAGAGTGTGACGGGGATGACGGCCGCCGAAGTGATATCGGGCGCGAATCCCGAGAGCCACGCTCCCAGGAACCCACCCACGGCTAGAAAGCCACCCAATAAGAGCCCCATGGCCAACTCGCGAGTGACGACAATCAGCCAGTCACGCGGCGAGACGTGACCGATCGACAATGCGGTAATGATCAGCGTGGCCGATTGATTGCCGGTGTTTCCACCCGTCGAGACAATCAGCGGCAGAAACAACGCCAGCCACTTCCACGTGTTCAGCCCCTCCTCGTAACGCCGCATGGCCAGCGCCGTGAAGCACGCACCTGCGAACAGGATGGTCAACCAAACTCCGCGTTTCCAGGCTAAGGTTAAGATCGGTGTCTTCAGATAGCTGTCATCCAACGGCGCCACGGCGGCACTTCGATGAGCATCCTCGGTGGCTTCCTCACGGACGACGTCCATGATGTCGTCATGCGTAATGATCCCCAACATACGGTGCTCATGATCGACCACGGGGATGGCGAGCAAGTCGTAGCGCGCGACCTTTTTGGCGACTTCTTCTTGATCCTCCAGCACGTCGACCGACACCAGATCGGTTTCCATCAGTTCGGCCAACGTCATGTTGGGCCGACCAATCGCCGAGATCAGGTCGCGGGCCGAGACCAGACCGCGTAAGTGATCGGTCTCGTCGACAATGAACAGGTAGTAGATCGTCTCCAAGTTCTCGGCCTGCCGACTGAGCTCGTCCAACGCTTCCTTAACAGTCAAGGTTTCGCTCAGCTTCGCGGCCTCAGTGGTCATCACCGCCCCGGCCGTGCCGTCGGGGTAGGCTCGCAGTCGCAGCACCTCGCGCCGCACCAGAGTGGGCAGCAACGGGAGGATCTGATCGACGACCTGTGGTGATAATTCCTCCAGCATGTCGACCCGATCGTCTGCGGCGAACTCGACGACGAGCTCAGCGACTTGGGCTCGGTCTTGGGTCTCCAAAAGCGAGATCTGACGATCGTGATCGAAGAAGGTAAAGATCTGTTCACGGACGCGAGGCGTGGCGTGTTGCAAGACTTGCCACGTCTCGTCCGGCGTCAATCCCTCCATGAACTCGGCCGCGCGGGCCGGATGCAAGGCCGTGCAGAATTCGACCAGCTCGGTGGCGTTCTGCTCGGCGAGCATCTCCCGAAGCTCAGGTAAGTACAGCGTGTTGATCATGATCGCTTACAGTTCTTCGGGCAGGGCGACCATTTTAACTTGGAGCGCGAGACGCTGGCCTTCACGGACGACCGTGACTTCTTGCATCGAGCCGATCGGCATCTGCTCGACCACGTCCTGTATATCACCCGGCGAGCGAACCGGCGTGCCCGCGAACTCCACGATCACGTCGTTGCTGGTGATCCCCGCTTCGGCGGCGGGACCGTTGGGCATCGCGGCAACCACCCACACTCCAGAGCGTGCGGAAAGCTTCAACTGACGAGCCGCCTGGGCCGTAAGCTCGCCGATGCGAATACCCAAATAAGCGCGTCGCACTTTGCCATGCTCGAGCAATTCCCGCGCGACCCACTTACCACGATTGATGGGGATGGCGAATCCGACCCCCTGATAGCCGCCGTTGCTGGTGGCAATCGCGGTATTGATACCAATCACCTCGCCTTCGAGATTGACCAAGGGACCTCCCGAGTTACCGGGGTTGATGGCGGCGTCCGTTTGTAGCAACCGCCCTCGTCGGATTTTCTCAATCCCGCGTCCCTTGCCACTGATGATGCCGGCACTGACCGTTGCCTCCAATTCAAAAGGACTGCCAATGGCGATGACCCAGTCACCAATCTCCAGCATATCGGAGTTGCCCAGTCGTGCTTCGGTCAATGGCGTTTCGGCTGTCAGTCGCAGGATGGCCAAATCGCTATTGGGATCAGTTTTCACCTCTTGGGCGATCACCTCCGAGCCGTCGGAAAAACGCACCAGGACCTCATCCGCATCCGCAACAACGTGACTGTTGGTCAGAATCACTCCGCTCTTGTCGATCACGACCCCGGAGCCGACTTGGCTATCCATACCGAACTCATCGCCTCCCTCGCCGGGGATGGGTAATGGAGGACGGCCATCGGGAAAGAGCTCACGAAAGCGAGGATCTTCGAGCAGTTCCCGCAGGACCTCCGCGCGAGCTTCCGGATCGAAGCGAACCTTGGAGACAATGGTGACCACCGCCGGACCCGCATCTTCGGCGGCTTGCCGGAAGGCTCGCGACAAGGCGCGGGCGTGAAGTCGCTCCGTTCCGTCGTCCGCCGGTTGAGCGATCGCAGTTGCTCCGAACGCCACGATGAGGGCCAGCATGACGCCGCCGCGAGACAGAGAGTTTGATGAGCGATGAAGCATGGGGCTCCTCCAATGAGTGATCCAAACGGAGACGGCAATTGACCGAATTATAGTCCAACACGCCAGCGGGCCAACGCAAGTTATTTTGAGGTGTCGGTTCAATTAACACCTACACGTGCCTGATCAAGGCCTAGCGAGCCAAGGATACCACCTTTCTGAGTTGGCGTGGATCGCGACAATGTGAGCCGGTACCGCGGGTTCGCGGTGCGAGGGAGATGGCCGGATTCTGCCACACAATTTCTGCCACACAATCTGCCAAGCAATGGGAGTCGTCATGCACGAAATGGACGTCGCGGTGAATGCGGCACGCGCGGGAGGTGAAGTTTTGAAGAAGCACTTCCTGGCCGGAGTCGTCGCCAGCCACAAGTACGAAACCCAAACCCACAATCTTGTGTCGGTGGCGGATGTCGAGGCCGAGCAGACCATCGTTAACCTGATTCGTCAGACGTTTCCGAAGCACTCGGTCCTCGGCGAGGAGTCGCATCACGATGATGCCGGTGCGGAGCATCTTTGGGTTGTCGATCCTTTGGACGGAACGAACAACTTCGTGCATGGCATTCCGCACTTCGCCGTTTCGATTGCTTACTATTTCCAAGGACGAGCCCAAGTCGGCGTGGTTTACAATCCACTCCGCGACGATTGGTACACCGCTGCGGCGGGTGGTGGAGCCTTTTACAACGGGACTCGGGTATCTGTGGCGGCCCACACGCAACTCAATCAAGCCTTGGTGGGAGTCGGTTTCTACTACGATCGTGGAGCGATGATGGAAGCCACGCTGACGGCGATCCGGGATCTGTTCCACTCGCAGATACATGGCATTCGTCGCTTCGGTACCGCCGCACTCGACTTGGCACAGGTCGGTTGCGGACAGTTCGGGGCGTACTTTGAATATCAGCTACATCCCTGGGACTTTGCCGCCGGTGTGTTGTTCGTAACCGAGGCGGGTGGACGTGTCACCACCTGTTCCGGAGGTGCCGTGCCACTCGCCAAGACCGATCTGTTAGCCTCGAATTCGCACCTGCATGACGAGATCGCGGCCATCGTGGGACGACACTGGCCGCTGGTCGATCAAACGGCCAACTCGGTTCGTTGACTTCCGGCCCACCAGTGCTTCCAACGCAGCAGTTGGGCTCGCCACGAATGATTCGCGTAGTAGGTATACCGATAACTTGGCAGTAGACGAGTGCTCCAGCGATGCTTGACATCGAGATATTCGCTGCCCAGATTCAGATGCCGATCACCGCGTGCGAAACTATCACGCAGCATGAACTGCATGAGTAACGAGCCGGCACTGATTGCCGCATACTCCGGATCGTAACCCCAGCGCAGGCCATAGATGGCACCATCAAAGTGATAGTTGTATGCAAAGGCTATCGGGCGACCGTCCAGTCGCAGGAGGTTGACGTCGAGCATTCCAGCGCGGCAGGCCAGCTCATGAGTCTCTCGGAGAAAGGGATGAATCGAGTCATGCGACAGGGTCGTTCCGGCACGCGAAGCTCCCTGCCAACTGCGACGCGCCAGTTCGACGCAGGTGTCAAACAGATCATAACGAGGCTCCTCGTCGCCCCCAGCAAAGCCGCACGGACGATAGCGTTCCAACGTTAACTCGCCCATCGCTTGGGCTTTGCGTTCGGCGCTGCGTAGATTACTCCGGAACTTCGCGTCCCGTGTCGCAAGGTAATCCGCCCAGCAGCCGTGGAAATCCGTCACCGCC
>JBGTHH010001090.1:0-8206 GCA_041746275.1 Pirellulaceae bacterium
GTTCGACCGGCGTATTCAGCGGACCTTCAGCGGACTTTACTTCGTTGCGAAGTTGTTCCAGATACAGACGACGCCCGCTGTCACTGGGCGGCCCGACAACGCCTTCGACATCGATCGAAACACCGCCAACCGCACTATTTCGGAAGTTTCTACCGCCAGCCATCGCCGGACTGCAAATGCTCGCAAGACACGCTACCGTAATGGCCACGCGGCAAATCCCTGAGCTGAGAACACGTGAATGCAAAACACGACGTGACATGTCGAGAACTCCTGATCGTAGTTTTTTCGGCCCCTGCGTCAGTAAAGCCGGCTTGGTTGCTTCTTTCGACGCGTACCTCAAGGCATGGCCAAACGCTTTGACGAAACCGGATGTGCAAAAGATACTAGGATACCCCAACTAGGATAATCGTGATTGCCCGACATTTCAACAAAAGCGAATCTCCATCGCCAGCCTTTTGGCTCCCTTGCTATCGGGCTGCAGCGGGATACGGTTTGTTTTCTCGTGTCTGATGCAGCGCCAGATCACATTCGGTTTCGTCGCTGGGGAACGTGTATTCGATCTTGTCGTAGCGATCCAGACGAAGCACCCGCAACAGCGAACCAAACTCGTGACGGTAACCCTTCTCAATGACTCCAGCCGAACCAATTTCGTCCGAGCCTAGTAGCAATTGCCTCCGCACGCTTGTTATAACTGCGTCCATCGTGAGTTGCTGAAATGCTGGTATTTCTGAAATACGGGGAGCAGCGATATGGCGGCAGTAAATGTGACAGTCGACGGGGTCGAGGCGAGAGGTATTGCTGACGAATTGGTGGCGTCGTTTGAGGGCGACATTCAGCGGGTCAAACTGCCGCTGATGTACCGCTTCGGCATCCTGTTGGTCTGTGCCGTGATGATCCTGCTGCCGCTCATCTACATCGCATTGATTGGTTTGGCCTGTTTCCTCGTGTACTACCACATGGTCAACCACACCGGCATGCTCGGTGCCGCGCGGGGGCGAGGCGCGATTTTGATGTTCATCGCTTATTTGGCACCGCTTGTGATCGGCGGGATTCTGATTCTGTTCATGATCAAGCCGTTGTTCGCTCGCTCCGCCGCTCGCTCCAAACGACGATCCGTGACACGCGATGATGAACCGATCTTATTCGCGTTCGTCGACCGTCTGTGCCGAGCGGTCGGTGCGCCGCGGCCGCGACGCATTGACGTGGATGGCAACATCAATGCCTCCGCCAGCTTCCGGAGCTTCTTGTGGAGTTTGGTTCGCACCGATCTGGTGCTGACAATCGGTATGCCGTTAGTCGCGGGGTTAACACTGCGACAATTCGCGGGAGTCCTCGCGCACGAGTTCGGGCATTTCAGCCAGGGAGCCGGTATGCGGCTGACGTATGTCATTCGCACAATCAGCCACTGGTTTACGCGCGTGGTCTATGAACGTGACCAATGGGACGAATGGCTGGCGCAGTCGGCGGGACAAGTCGATATCCGCGTGGGTTGGGTGTTGTATCTCGCGCAGGCGTTCGTCTGGCTCACGCGTAAGATTCTGTGGTGCCTGATGATCGTGGGACATGGCGTCAGCGGCTTCATGCTGCGTCAAATGGAGTTCGACGCGGACCGCCACGAAGCTCGTCTCGCCGGAAGCGACACATTCGAATCGACCGCTCGGACGCTGTTCCGATTGAACGTTGCCTGGCAAGGCGCGCAGAGCGACTTGGGCGAGTTCTATCGCGATGGCCGACTAGCCGACAATCTCCCGCGACTGATCTTGCACAATATGGATCAGATACCGCCGGAATCCCAGCAGCGGATCGACGCCATGATTGATCAGTCCAAAACGGGCTACTTCGATACACATCCCTGCGATCGCGAACGGATTGCCAGTGCTCACCGCGAAGCCGCCCCGGGTGTATTTCGAAGACCTGGACCGGCGTCCGTGCTCTTTATGGATTTCGATTCCTTGGCGCGTGATGCGACCTACGATTACTACCGGGAGATCTTCGGGCCGAAGTTCGCGCGATCGGACATGCATGCGATCGACGAGTTGCTCGAGCGGCAAAAGCGCGAGTCGGAAGCGAGCCAGGCGTTGGACCGTTACTTTCAAGGGGCGTTCACGATCCTTCGACCCCTGGACCTTCCCACGCCGACTCCCAGGCCGGACGAAGACGCGATCACGTCTCTGCGGCAATTGCGCGAGCGGATGCTCGAGACGCGACCTGAATATCAGTCCTTGCTGCGGCAGTTCACTACGGCCGATTCACGATTCATCCAGGCCAAGCAAGCTGATGCCTTGCTCAACGCCAAGTTTCGGCTGTCGCAGGAAGGATTTGAGATTCCCGTTTCGTCCGCGGCCGCGGCGATCGAAGCGAGTGGGAAGGCACTTGCCGAACAAGAGCAATTGTCTCCTACCATGAAAAGCTTCGAGGAGGCCGCCGCCTGTCGGCTAGCCACCGGTCTCGCACTGCTCGACTCGCCCCAGGTCGCGGAGCGGTTGGACGATGCCTCGGCGATGGTTACGGAGGCCCGTCGCCTAACTGACGTATTGGCCGCTTTGAATCGAGTCAACCAGCCGATGCTCGAACTGCGCACGGCGAATTCGGCTCTCGCGATCCTGTGTAACAACCTGAACGGGAATCAGGATAACGAAGCGCTGATTTCCGCAATCCGCAGTCGTATGCAATCCGTGCTGGTCCACATTCGGCAGTTGAAGGACGCATTGGCCAACGTCGCCTACCCGTTTGATCACGCCAAGGGCCAGCTATCGGTCGGTGATTACGTCGTGCCGAGCGTTCCGCTGGTGGACGATCTCGGCGGAATTTACGAAGCTGGCGGGACGCTGGTGGATAACCTCGTCACGCTCCACGTTCGAGTCATGGCGCGAATCGCCTCGATCTGCGAGCACGTGGAAACCGCGATTGGTTTGCCCCGCATGGAACCGCCGACCGCGCCCGCCGAGGACTGAGATGGGCAAGTCGCTTTTTTCTTTCGATCTTCATCCTGCGAGTCACCATGAACTACCGACATCTCCTCTGTTTATTTCTGGGCTCGCTGCTCACGGCCGATTCTCCTTCGCTCTCCGCCGCCGCGCCGCCCAATATCGTGCTGCTCATGGGTGACGATCACGGATGGGAAGAGACGGGCTACAACGGACATCCGCACGTGAAGACGCCGGTGCTGGACGAGTTGGCCGCCACGGGATTGCGCTTCGATCGTTTCTACGCCGCGCATCCGAGTTGCTCGCCGACGCGCGCGAGTTTCCTTACGGGACGCCATCCCAACCGCATGGGCACCTTCGCTCCCGGCTGGTCGCTGCGCCCGCAGGAGATCACGATCGCGCACATCCTTGGCCAAGCCGGCTACCAGTGCGGTCATTTTGGCAAATGGCACGTCGGTACGGTCAAGGCGGGTTCGCCGACCAATCCCGGCGCGATGGGATTTCACGAATGGGTGTCGCACGACAACTTTTTCGAGCTGAATCCCTCGCTCTCGCGCAACGGCTACGCGCCCGAAGTCATTCCAGGCGAGAGCTCCGAGATCGTTGTGCAAGAGGCCATTCGCTTCATCGATCGTGCTCAACAGGCAGACAAACCTTTTCTCACGGTGGTCTGGTTCGGGTCGCCGCATGAACCGTACAGCGGTTTGCCCAGCGATCTCGCACTCTACGACGACCTGCCCGCGAAGTATTTGAAGCGAGTCAACCTCACCTCCAATGAGACGGGTGGTCCAGTGACTCGGCCGCAAGGCGAAGTCCTGCGCGAACGCTATGCCGAGATCACCGCCATGGATCGCGCGATCGGTATGTTGAGGAAGCACCTCGCCGATCAGGGTCTGCGGGAGAACACGCTGCTCTTCTATTGTGGTGACAACGGCACCTCCGCCGACGGCGCGCTGGGCTTCCCCGCATCGCGGCGTCAAGAGCCAAGTCTATGAAGGGGGCACGCTTGTCCCCGGTCTGATCGAATGGCCCGCGCGCATTCCGCAGCCGCGCGGCACCAGCGTCCGCGCCAGTACGAGCGACCTGCTGCCCACGCTCTGCGCTCTTGTCGGCCAGCCACTGCCCAACCGCCCACTCGACGGCCTGGATCTCGCTCCTGTGCTGGACGGCCAGATGACCGAACGGCCCGATCCGCTGTACTTTTGGGAGTTCAACACCGCACGACTCGCACGCTCGAATCCCCAACCCTGGATCGATCCCCAGTGGCAGCAAGGCACCACGCCCCTGGTCAAGCTGATGCAAGGCAAAGCCACGCGAGACTTCACCAATTTCCATCACCCCGCCATCGCGGACGACGACTACCTCGGCCCGCGAGCGATCATCGTTGGATCATTCAAGCTGGTAATCCACGAAACCAGGCAGGGTGCTCCCCGGCGCGAACTTTTCGACCTGCGGGTCGATCCCGCCGAGACGACGAATCTCTTCGAGCAGCAACCCGCTATCGGCGACAAGTTGCAAACTCAACTTCGCCAATGGCAAGCCTCTGTCCTCCACAGCCTCACCGGTGCCGACTACGAACCGTAAGACGTCCACATCGCGTCACTTTGCGGTCGATCGCGAACGACCTATAATCTAGGACGAGGTTAGGCCGAGTGGCTGTGTCGATGAATTCTCGATAGAAGCGAGTGTGAACCGTGACGCGACGACGCGACAGCTCGAGGTGGCTGAAGTTGCGCCGCACGTGTTCCGTCGCGCTGGCGATCTGCGCCTTCGCGCTCCTGGCGGCGGAGGACGATCAACCGGAAAAACGGCCTGTCGGCGGTGGTTCCGCTCGAGCTGCTCGCTTGATTCCTGTCGAACTGCCGTTGAGGGGCACGTCCGACGTCCAGCTTAAACGGATGGTGCAACAGTCCGTTGAAGCACTGGCGACCGTGGATGGTTCGCGGCCCGTGCTGGTCCTCGAGTTCCGTACACAATCGGACCAAACCAGTTCGGGCACCGAGTACGAACGGGCCTTGGCGCTGGCGCGTTATCTGGTCAGTGATCGCTTGCAAGGCGTGCGGACGGTGGCGTACCTGCCTCAATCCGTCACGGGGCACGCCGTGCTTCCGGTCTTGGCCTGCGAAGAGATCATTATGGCGGCGGAGGCGGAGTTGGGCGACGCGGGTCTGGGCGAGCCCCAGATCGACGACTCGATGCGCACCAGCTATCGAGAGATCGCCGAGCGGCGGCGCACGATCCCAGCCGCCGTGGCGCTGGGGATGTTGGACAAGAGTTTAACCGTCTCCCGCGTGCAGACGCTCGATGGTCCACGTTTTGTGCTGGGTGACGAGCTTCAAGAGCTTCAAGCCGCCGGGGTCGTCACGTCCGTCGATTCCGTGGTGGCCGCTGGCGACATGGCGCGTTTCAAGGGCAGCGCCTTGCGACTGGAGTATGGCTTCGCCAGCCACTTGGCGAACGATCGGCGCGAGTTATTGACCGCGCTCGACTTGCCAGCCAACGCCTTGGAACTGGATCCCGCGTACGTTGGCAAATGGCGATCGATCCGTGTGGATGTGAAGGGACCGATCAATGCCAAGCTAGTGAACTGGTTGATTCGCACCACGCAGGATCAATTGCGATCGCCGACCGAGGGAGCGAATTTTTTGTGTGTCGTGATCGACAGTCCCGGAGGTTCGCTGATCGACAGTTTGCGGCTGGCCGATTTTCTCGCCGGACTGGATGCCACGCAGGTGCGCACGGTGGCCTATGTTCCCTCCCAAGCCCGTGGAGACGCCGCGATGATCGCGTGGGCCTGTCAGCAATTGGTGATGGCGGACGACGCATTACTGGGAGGGCCGGGGGCCGCGAACGTGGGCCGGCGAGAAGCCACCGAGCTCCAACAGGCCCTGCGTTCCCTGGCCGGTGATCTGCAACGCGATTGGTCCCCGCCCGTGGCCTTGGTCAATCCCGAAGTGACCATCCATCGCTACTCGAACAATCTGGGAGAAACGCGATTGTTCACTGCGGAAGAGCTCGCCGAGCAGCCCGATCCCGGTGTTTGGAAACGTGGCGAGGTCGTGTCGCTCGAACGGGGCTTGTCGGGGCAACAAGCGGTGACTCTGGGCGTCGCCCAACATACGGCCGACAGTTTGGCCGAGTTGCAGCGGATCTATCACGTCGACGAGGAGTTGGCGGGGATCCAGCCGAACTGGGCTCATCTGGCCATCGAGCGACTCGCTTCGCCGCAAATCGCTGGAACCTTGTTGTTCATCGCCTGGTTCGCTTTGATTATCGAAATGTCTCAGCCCGGGTTGGGAGCCGGCGGCTTCGTTTCCGCGCTCTGTTTTCTGTTGTTCTTTTGGAGCAATTTTCTCAACGGAACGGCCGCTTGGCTGGAAGGCCTGTTGTTCGTGGCCGGAGTGACCAGCCTATTGGTCGAGATTTTCGTGCTGCCCGGCTTCGGTATCTTTGGCATCGGCGGCGTGTGTCTGGTCGTGGCGTCGTTGGTATTGGCCAGTCAGACCTTCATCATTCCGCGCAACACCTATCAATTCGAGCGATTCACCACGTCGTTGATGATTGTGGCTGCGGGACTGATCGGTGCGTTCGCCTCGCTGGTGCTGATGCGCAAATACCTTCCCGACTCGCCCGTGTTCAATCGACTCATGTTGCGGCAGCCGGACGATGAAGCGCTGTCCGATCGCGAGTTGCTGGTCGACTATCGTCATTTAATGGGCCAGCGCGGCGAAGCGATTACGCAGCTCACGCCGTCCGGCAAAGCACGGTTTGGCGATGAGGATGTGGACGTGATCAGCGACGGGGAGCTCGTCTCGCGGGGCAGCGCGGTCGTGGTCGACGAGGTGCGTGGCAATCATGTTCGAGTGCATTTGGTCGAAGAGGGAAAGGGGTAGTCGATGGAACCGTTGGCCTGGTCGATGATCCTGTTGATCGCCGCTTTCGCCTTGATCGTGTTGGAGCTGTTTGTGCCATCGGCCGGAGTGCTGAGCATTCTGGCGGCTGTCGCGCTAGTGGCCTCAATCGTCGTGGCTTTCTTTGGCGGTTTGGGAACGGGCTTGCTGATGCTGGTCGTGGCCACCGTGCTTGTTCCCGCCGTGTGCTTGGCCGCGGTGCGCTGGTGGCCTCAGACACCGATTGGCCAACTCATTCTGTTGCCGCGACCCGAGGATCCGGACGACGTTTTGCCCGAGACCGAGGAGTATCGTGGCTTGAAGCACCTTGTCGGCCAGATGGGGGTCACCAAGAGCGTGATGATGCCCAGCGGCGCGATCAGCATTGCAGGACGCACCTACGACGCAGTCGCCGACGGGATGTCGATCGACGCCCAGCAAACGATTCAAGTCGTGGCCGTGCGCACCAACCGCTTGATTGTGCGTCCCGTGACTTCGCCCACGAACGAGCCCGGTGACACGCCCACTGCCAGCCCCCAAGACGTCTTGTCCCAGCCCGTCGACGCGTTTGGACTGGATGGTTTTAACGAGCCGCTGACTTGACAACGGCGGCCCCGACAGGTATCGAGACATGGTCCCGTCGCTTGTCGCTGCCCACACAAGGAACCCGCTATGATGCTGCTCGGTCAATTGCCTCCCGACGCGACCGCCCCACTGTACATGATGATCGCGTTCGGGGTGCTGGTGTTTCTGCTGATCGTGTTCGCGATCTGCGCGAGCTATTTCCGTTTGTGGATTCAATCGTTCCTGACGGGCGCGGGGATTACGTACTGGGATCTGATCGGGATGACGTTCCGCAAAGTCGACGCGAACGTGATCGTCAAGAGCAAGATCATGGCGGTCATGGCCGGCATCGACAATCGCGAAATCACCACCAAGGCGTTGGAGGCCCACTATCTCGCGCGGGGGAACGTGCCTTTAGTGATCCGTGCTTTGATCGCCGCTCACAAAGCCAAGACGATCGCATTGACCTTCCGCGAAGCTACGGCCATCGATCTCGCGGGACGGAATGTGCTGGAGGCGGTGCAGACGAGCGTCTATCCCAAGGTGATCGACTGTCCGGCCAAGGGCAGTGCCCGCAACACGTTGGATGCTGTGGCCAAGAACGGCATTCAGTTGAAGGTCAGCGCCCGCGTGACCGTCCGCGCGAATCTCCAACAGTTGATTGGCGGTGCCACGGAGGAAACGATCATCGCGCGGGTGGGCGAGGGGATCGTCAGCGCGATCGGTTCGCAGGAGACGCATACGACGGTGTTGGAGAACCCCGATTTGATTTCCAAGGCGGTTCTCGCACGGCGGCTGGATTCCCAAACGGCGTTCGAAATTGTT